>CAYJTC010000008.1:0-31958 GCA_964372955.1 uncultured Planctomycetia bacterium
TTGAACGGACACCGCGAATGAAGTTGACCGCTTCTTCCTGAACCGAGCTATCAAACCCCTTTAACGCGGACCGAACCTTCGCATAAGGAGCTCTGGCGGGAAGACCTAACAGAATCCGAACCGCCTCCGGATTAGCCCTGAGTGCCTTCACCCGTCCGGGAGCCTCCAGCTTCCAGGTGTCCGGCAGGTTCTTCTCCCGACTGATCCCCCGAATGGACGCCACAATCTGAGCGACCTTTGTCTCCATAGGCTTCGGATCCTCCTTCGCAGGATCCGGAGTCACAATCTCCACCACATGCGGCATCCCGGTCTGCACTGTTTCCTTAGCAGACGGGTGGTAGACCTGCTCCAGGTAAAATCGGTTGTAAACTGGATTCGACGCGTCCCAGTTGATGAGAAGCTTCACCCCCGAAGCCCCCTGCTCCACCATCGCAGCCGCTGAAGTGGTCGGATCCAGTTTGTATTTGGGCTTCTGCTGAGAGGTGTACCAGTCCGGAAGAGGATCCCCCTCTTTCCAGGCCGCCTCCCGTCTCACCAGGACGCCGGTCCTGGGATCAATGATCTGCTTACCGCTCTGCGCCTCCTGCTTGCGGATAGCCTGCAGGGACGGCTGATCCAATAGGATGACGGCGAAGTGGGGACTCAACACCTCCGCCATGAGGGCCTTAACTTGAAAGAAAATCTCATTGTCCGATAAGGAAAGTCCCTCGCGCCGCACGGCCGCCCGATACGCCTCCAAACGGGGGTCCGCATCAGAAGACCCGCCGAAGGTGCTCCCAATCCCTTGGTCCGCCGCCAGGAAGGGGGCTTTCCCTTCCGAGTCGAGCAGCTTGAACAGCCGCTCCAGCCGCTGCGGCTGAACCCGCCGAAGATGCTCCAGGAAAGCAGGGATGCTGGGGTTTCGGCCCAGCGGAATTTCCTCCAGCCCGATCACCGGCTTGGGTGCCTCCTCCAGCCCTGCTTGGGTTGCTGTCGGCGGAGCTACGGCATTGCCGGTCGGCGGGACAGCATAAGGATACACATCCCTGGAGAGCCAGAGGAACCCTTTCCCATGCTCCTTCGGGTTGCTGGCAAAGTTCAAGGTATGGACATCGTAAGTCGCATCCGACACCTCCCGGACGCCTGGCACGTCAAAGGGGAGCTTCTTGTCAGTCCGCCCTTTGGTCAAGAAGGTATACGACCCGACAACCGGCTGGCGCGCAAGCGCGAGCTGCCGCGAGGAGAATATCTTCCTCTTGCCGTCCCTCCTCTTCCCGATCCGGACCTCGTGCCAGTCGTTGGGACGAAGGATCTTCATCTGATCCATGACGTGCGTGGGCCAGACGAATCGCTTGCCGAATCCGCTCTTGATCTCCTCGCTCACAACGCTGAAGGTGCAGATCGAGCCGTCCCCGTCGAACACCGCAGCCATGATCGCGTTGAACACCGCCTCGGTCATGCCGGAGCGCCGGAGGAAGACCCGGACCCGGCCGTCGTTGACGCCCAGTGTATCCGCCACAGCCGGCTGAACCGTCCCGGACTTGATCCGATCGAACTGCATCGACTTATAGTTTTCCTGAAGCGCCTTGAGCTCATCAATGTCGGATTCCTCGGCGGTCAAGATCGTCACGTCCACCTTGCCGATCGAGACGCCGTTCAGGTCGGCGCACCGATGAACCAACTGCTCGATCGACAGCTCCGGGTCCAACAGCTCCTCAATGTTGGGGGCACCGTACTTTTTGAGAACCGCCGCCTCCAGATTGGGCTTGATATGGGTAGCCACCATCAGCGTCCTGACTGCATCCGGGAAGAAACCGAAAAACTTCGCCCCCGGTCCTTCGATCTGGATGGAAGAGGCGCCCGGCTCCCCGTCAATGAACTTGGAAGTATGCTCCACCACGTCCGAGACGGTGGGGGTCTCGACACCGTTGGGGTCTCCGCTCTCTTGCTTCGCCTGCAGAGCACCCGGGGTAAGGCCTTTGCTCTCGAAGAGATCATGAACCAATCGACGGCCCCGCTTCTTCGCGACCAAATCCTGAACAACCTGCGCGCGAATATCCGATCTGTCTATCTGGTCCTGTCTCTCCGAACCAACCAGCCCTTTCCCGCTGCCCGGATACCCGAGGGCAACCGAATCCACGCCGATCCACTGGGTGGCAAGCTGGGTATGGGAAATGTTCTCGGTGTCTAGGAGAGAGGCATCCACCCCGCTTGGAACCCGGCCGGAAAGGAACCGGCTCGTGTATGAGGGGATCACCTCATGCTCAACCGGCGCTGAGCCGATCTGTTCCTCCAAGCCGGCGGCGGCGCGAACCGGCAGGGAAGCAGCGGGGCGGGAGAGAACTCCGCCGGGCAGAGTCCCACTGTTGCCCGGCTTAGGCTGATCCGCCAGCGCCACTTGGATCTCCTCGGCACCGGCCTTGGTTTCGACTTTCTCCGGCTGGCGCAAAGCAAAAGCAGGGACAGACCACGTGACCACCGATGTGACGATAAGAACCGACGCAACCGCTGATTTGAGCGAGATCGACCGCATGGAAATCCTCCTTATTTTGTCCGTAAGTTTTATGTTGATATTCCTAATAATATTTTGTATATTAGTAGCTATGGCTACAGTGTTCACAAAAGGCCAACGGGCCACTTTATCTGGCCTGATGGCCGATTTTTCTAAGATCTTATTCGCCACAGGTGTGGCGGGGGACATTTTCGGAAAATTAACCGTGAAGTGGAAGCTTCTTTTCATCGTCTTTCTCCTAGGTTGTGCTACACTGGCGTTTGTGTTCGCGCCGGAAAAAGGAGACCCATGATGTTAGAAGGCCCTTGGTTTGGTCCTGTAGCCGCAGGGCTCGTTTGTCTACTGGGAGTGATTCTCCTCGCCGTTGACCACTATCAGCGGCGGCACCACAAGCGTCACGCCCACTAAGCCCCGTCATTAGGCCGCCCTCAAGATCGCCCAGGATTCCACCATCTCCTGCGCGTTCTGCAGGGTAAGGCGCTCGTCGGGAACGTTGTACCGTTCCAGGATTCCAGCCAGCCAGACCACCCAATTCTTCCTCCGTTGGTCAGCCCGGTAAAACCGGGGCGAAAAAGAGCTTAAGCGACGGGCCGCATCCGCCCGGGCCGCGACAATGTCCGGATAAAGATCCAACCGCACGATGAACCGCCCTACCCCCCCGAAACCGGACTTGAGCAGGTCTTCTTCATGATCCGCATCCTCAGCGATGATCACCACCGGGTCTGGCTGAATAGTGGCTACCAGCCGCCCCACATCGGCATTCTGTGGATCAAAGATGTGCACCTCATCCAATTCCAATTCGCTGGCCGGGAACGTCCCCAGCGCAGACCGAATCTCGCTGAGGACCGCCTGCCGGCCCGCGACAGCGGTTGCCGTTTCCTCCAGGCCGGTCCGCTCTTCCAATCCGGCATCGCGCGGCGGCTTCAAAGCAGTGGGAGCTGAACCACCGGCGGGAGCTGACTCGACAACTGGAATCAGCCATTCCTGAACCTGGGCCAGGTCGCGGCGGAACTGAACCCTC
This sequence comes from uncultured Planctomycetia bacterium, assembly GCA_964372955.1. Classification (GTDB taxonomy): domain Bacteria; phylum Omnitrophota; class Gorgyraeia; order 1-14-0-20-64-10; family 1-14-0-20-64-10; genus CAYJTC01. The sequence continues at coordinate 3,513 of CAYJTC010000008.1, forward strand.
GTCTCAGAAGCGTAACTGTCCACCCCCAGAATGGAAACGGGCCCGTCCCACGTTCCGGGCTGCTCATTCTGAGAGATCAAGCCCCTGACGGCTTCCTGCGCTTGCCCTTTTTGGACCGGCGTCAAGGGAAGAGAAACCAGCGCCCGGGCCGCCTCGACCCGGACGAGAGGAACTTCCGTCTCATTGCTGATCACCTGGAGCAGGATGCCCAAGCAGGATGAATCCCCCGACGCCTTGATCGCTTCCACCATGGCCCGCCGGTCTCGGAGCTCATCGTTAAAGGACTGCCGGGCATTCGCTGCCTGCTTAAACGGCCGGCTGAAGATCCCTGTGGCCCGCTGAAGCAAATCCTGCTCCTCCAGCCCAGCGGTGAGGGGCGGGAACTGTCCGAGGAGGGACTGGCGGATCTGCTCATCCTTCTTTCCATCCTGGACCAAGAGAACGGCCTTCTCAATGGCAACGGCCAGGTCTCCCCCCGGCTTCTCGTTCCGGTCGATCCGCTGCCGAATCTCCTCAACGGCCTGGGCTACGGTTCTTCCCTTCAACAATCGGCCACGACGATCGAAAAGAGGACGGGTCTGCTTAATGAGAACATCGACATCCCCCTCTTCAGCAAAGGGATGCCCCTGCTCGATGTTGTTCATCAGGTTCAATCCGAATTCGATCTGCGCGGGGAGCACTTTTTTCTGCGTGTTTTTGGTCCAGAAGGAAATCAACACCTTCAACGGAATTTCCAGGTTAGCTGCTTGCCGCCGAATATTGGCCATGCAATTAGTCAGAGGGTCCTGATCATGCTGCGCAGGGTCGTAAATGAGCTCCTGCCTTAATTCCCGGTCAGACCACGCGGGTTTTTGCGATTGAAGCTCCTGCAATTTCTCAGCCTCAGCCCACCAGTCGGTGCTTTCAAATCCAGATTTCCCTTGAGAAATTTTCCAGACTTTCTGAGCAAGGTCTCCTAACGGGGGCGGGGTGCCTGACGGGGGGTGGGTGCGCCAGAACACGTATTTCACCAGATCGGCCAAGGGCGTCCCGCCGAGGTTTGCACCTCGGTCGATCTTTTGCAGAACCTGATCGATTGCCCCGCGTCCTTTTTCTTCGGTCACCATCGTCACGAACTCTCTTGCATCCTTCGAAAAAGCAAACGGGTTTTCGGGGCTCATCTTCTCGGCTGCATTCAAGCGCTCTTTGACACTCTCCGAACCTAACTTGAACCTGTTCGTTAAAAGGCTCTCTATCTGGCGTCTTGGCCAGTTCTGCTGACGGCTAGACCATCTCAAAAGAACCGCCCAGAGGGTGTTGGGATCCGAGTCGCCACTCGAAGGATAAATCAGCTCCGGCGGCTCCTCCAGCCCCCCCTTCGCTGAAGCTTCGGGGGGCGGGCCGGCGGCGGGCTTGGGCTCAGCGGCAGAAACAGAGGCAATGATCCGTTCAATATTTTGAATCCGTTCTCTGCTCGGCATCTTAAGGGCGGCTTCCGTTGCCAGGAAAGCCACTACCGCCGCATGCCGGCGATGCAGTTCGCCTGGATCGGCATCGGGATGGTTGAAACTCCTATGGGCAGACGTGGCCATTCCTCCCGGTGGAATATACTTTTGGGTGACTTTGGTCTTTACCTGTCCTGCTTCAGGCGTCGTTTCTATTGTGAAACCCCCCACCATCGTCTGGAGTGGCCGGACTTTTTTGGGCTGGGTAACCACTTCGCCGGTCAGACCCCGAATCGCATAGAGAGAAGGGCTTAGAATCTCGTAAGCGTCGGCGCCTAACTCAAGGTCGCTCAGCTTATTGGTAAGGACTTTCAAAGCAGCGGTACTTACCCGAGCCGGATCCCCTGTTAAAAGCGCTTCTTCTATAGGAGCCACAACGGCTTCTACCTGTTCCCCCGCAATCGACTTGTCTCCCAAGACGGCTTGAACCGTCTCATGGGAAATAGCCGTGCGGAATTGGACCAGCTGCTCCCTCACCCTCAGAGGCCATTCCTCCAGCCCCCCCTTCGCTGAAGCTTCGGGGGGCAGGCCGGCGGCGGAAGATTTCTCTTTCTTCTTGAAAACGCTTTCCCTGTCAATCTGGACGGTCTTTAAAGCGGAGAAATTCACACGCAGTCCTCCCGCACTGCTGGGGTGGATTACGCCCATTTCCGCAAACGGATGCCAATCCGCGGAGCTTTCGGCGCTCGTATCAAAAAATAGGGCAAATTCTCCCGGATCAAGGGATAGGCCCAAGCCGGGTTTCAAGGCCCCAGAAGCTGGGCGCTGCCGGTCCTTGCGAACCAGTCTCTTCTCTTTGTCCGCACTCAATCTTTGAAGAACAGGGGAGCTTTTTAACAATTGCATGAGCTTCGGGTTGTTCCGAAAATTGGGCCTTCGTACATCCGGCGGCCAAATCTGTTCAAGCGACGCGGGCTCCGTAATTCTCGATAGGAGATGTCTCAAGTCCGCCCCTCCGAGAATACCCATATTCTCAGGAACGTAATCCCCCTGAAGATTTTCCGAACGAAACCGGAAGTGGCCTCTGTTTCTGCTCAGCAAACTGATCCACAGCCGATCGCCCGCCGGGTTGAATTGATGGATGACGGCGCGGTGATCGGGATGATCGGATTTGTGATAAAGAGTGAAGCTAGGACCCCTACTCCATTCCTCCAGCCCCCCCTCCGCTGAAGCTTCGGGGGGCAGGCCGGCGGCGAGTTCGGCATAAATGAGAATCATCGTGCCGGGGTTGCCGTGGAAAGAAAAGTCCAGATACTCGACACGGTAGGCGTAGACATTTTTGCCTGCATACATAGCCTTCAGGCGTTTAAGGACGTCTGGCACCACCGCTGCCGTCAACGGTTTCCATCCGCTAATACGTTCCTCTTCGGTTCGCCACCATACCAAGTTTGAAAGCTGGCTCTGTTCTAAAGTGGGAAAACCGATGGCATGGAATTTGATATTGGGACGGGAAAGCTCCCTTTTCAAATGATCTCCAACGGCCTCCAGCAAAGTGACATGACCCAGAGGAACCGGACTCTGGTGGCCGACAGACCCCACCCCGGTCTCCTGGCGATAACCTGAGGGAACTTCCTCCAACCCGGCGGCGGGGGCGGCAGCGTCGTAGGCCGCCGATTGAGCCGATTGAAGAGAGTCCTTGAGAATATCGAAAGCGTCCGGATTCAACCCCAGATCCTCCAGTTTCTTAAGGGCTTCCCGGGTGGCCAACCCCACTTGGACCGGATCCTTGGTTCGCAAAGCCTGTGACACGGGAGAAGCGACAGCTTTTACGTCATCTGCGTTCACCGGTTTGGCCGCCATGGCTGTCCCAACCGTCTGGTTGAAATCAACCGCCCGGCGAAACTCAGCCAAATGACGCTCAACTTGACGCCGCCACTGCTCTTCCTCCAGCCCCCCCTTCGCTGAAGCTTCGGGGGGCAGGCCGGCGGCGGAGCTGGGGCGAATTTCGATGGTGGGGTGTTTCGCGGGGATCTTAACAACCTCGTAGGTTGTGAGTCTCGTCGGTTTCGCTGTCTCGTCATAGAGCTTAAGGAATGCAACGGCCCCTTCCACCGTAGGCTCCAAAGGGATCAGCTTGTGGAGATCGAATATCTTCTCGTCTACTTGAACCTTGGCTTTCAGGACGCCGAACTTCTGCACCACAGCAGTGGCCGAGGGATGCCGCACGATGATTTGAGAGATTCCTTTCTTGCTCCACTGAGCCATGGCCAAGGGGAGCCACTCGGCCAGCTTCGCAGAGCTTCCACGCTTGAGAATATCCCCTTCTTCTAATCCGGCGGCGGCGAGGGAATAGGGAGGGGAAGCCGACTGAGAGCGAAGCTGGCCGGCCGGGAGGTTTCCACCGGGGGCGGCGATGGAGCGGGCCAGGCGGCGCTCTTCTTGGGGGGATTCGGAAAGCTCAGTCTGGCGAAGAGCGTAAGAGGGAGTGGACCCAGTGGTGAGGCAAGCCAGCAGCAGGACAAAAGAGGCCGGCCCTCGCCAGAAATAAGCCTTCTTTATCGGGGAGTTTGCTAAGTTCACGCTAAAGCTGTATAAAACATTCTTTCAATGCGCGACCAAACAGGGACAAAAGGTCGCCCTGGGCTCATCGGTTGATGAGTCCAGGGCCGTTACCCGGTTGTCTTAGCCGGTTAGCGCAAAGTGTACTTGACGCTTTTTAATTTGTCAAGAGGATCCTATCAAAAACTTAATTACGCCTAACTTCTACTCTTCTTCGGGAACTTCCGGCCCAACCGGTGGAATCTCCGGGGCGAACTCGATCTCCTCGGCGGCGGGGGCTTCCGTGAGGACCGTTTTATCCCAGAGGGCCCGGCCGTCGAAGGTGACGAAGGTCAAGCCCACCACCTTCTCCTCCTCCACTCCCAAATCCTCGGCCAGCACCTCCAAGGTGGTCCACTTCCCCAGCTCCGGAAGCAGGCCGTAGTACCAGACCTCCTCATCCTCCTTGGGATTGAAAACCTCCTCCTCCCCCTCCCAATAGACGCCGACCTCCTCGCCGCTGTCCAGCTTGAACCTGATCATGATCCCTTTGGGAGTATCCTTGGGATCCAGCCAGACCTGCTGGGTCAGCATGGCGTTGGCGGTCATGGCGACCGGCTCGCCGGTGAAACCGTGGGACTGCAGCCCCTTGGCGGAGGGATGCCCGTGAGACTTCGTACCGCTGGAAACGGTGACGGTGTCCCAGACCCAGGTCCCCTCGGTCTTGGCCGTGGCCGGCAGATCATCATCCAGCCAGATCGTTTCCGGCGCCGTGGCCGGCGCTTCGGGAGCCGCCGGCGCGGCCGGTGGAGCCGCCGGAGCTGCAGAGGGATCCTGGGCGAGAGCCGACCCGCCGCAAAGCAGTGCCGCGAAACCGACTAAAACAGCTAAGGCAACGTGACGCTTCATGGAACTTATCCTCCTTTTTGAACCTCGTGCTTTGAAAAACGCAGGGCCACCCCCACGATGACCAGCCCGCCCACGATCACCGCCCACCGTAAGGCGATGCTTCCTTGATGAGCCAGGATCAGGGGAACCATCAGCATCGCCACCATGTTCATCACCTTGATCATCGGGTTCAAGGCCGGGCCGGCGGTGTCCTTCAAGGGATCCCCCACCGTGTCCCCGGTGATCGAGGCCTTGTGGGCCTCGGACCCCTTGCCTCCGTACTGGCCGTCTTCGATCAGCTTCTTGGCGTTGTCCCAGGCCCCGCCGGCATTGGCCATGAAGACGGCCAGCAGCTGGCCCGAAAGGATCGCCCCGGCCAGGAAGCCGCCTAAGCCGGCGGTCCCGAAGGCGTAGCCGACCACGATGGGGGCGATGATCGCCAGCAGAGCCGGGCCGATCAGCTCCTTCTGAGCGGCGGAGGTGCAGATGGAAACGACCCGGGCGTAGTCGGGCACCTTCGTCCCTTCCCAGATCTCCTTGTCCCGGAACTGCTGGCGGACCTCCTGGACGATCAGCCCCGCCGCCCGGCCGACCGCCCGGATGGTGAGCGAGCTAAACAAAAACGGGATCGACCCTCCGATCAAGATGCCGATGAAGACCGACGGCTCCGAGAGGGACAAGGTGGCCGCCACCTGCTCGTAGCTGCGCTTCAAGATCGTGCCGATATCGGTGATGTAGGCGTTGAACAGGGAGACCGCCGCCACCACCGCCGAGGCGATGGCGATCCCTTTGGTGATCGCCTTGGTGGTGTTGCCCACCGAGTCCAGATCCGCCAGGGTCTGCCGGGCCTCCTTCTCCAGATGGGCCATCTCCCCGATCCCATTGGCGTTGTCGGCCACGGGTCCAAAGACATCCATCGAGATGTTGTTGCCGGTCAAGGTGAGCATCCCAATGCCGCACATCGCCACTCCGTAGGCGATGAAGGTGGGGTTGGTCCCCTGGTAGATCAGGACCGAGGCGAAGATCGCCACCGCGATCGCCAGGATCGCCCAGACGCTGGACTCGTAGCCGACTGCAATCCCCTCGATGATCGTGGTGGCGTGCCCGGTGGTTGTGGCCTTTGCGACCCCCTGGACCGATGGTTTATGGGTGTCGGTAAAATGCTCGGTGAGCCGGTTGACCGTCATGGCTAAGAAGATCCCGACCATGGTGGTCCAGACCGGGCGCATGTCCAGCCCCGGCACCCCTAAGGTGACCCAGCCGGGCAGAGTGCTGGAGACCGGGAACCGCAGATAGAAGAAGCCCAACACCGTGAATCCGACAACCGAGGTGACCGCGGAAAGGAGGAACCCCATGTTGATCGCCCGCATGGCGTTGCGCACCTGGTCCGAGGTCCGGACGGCATAAGTTCCGATGATGGAAGCTAACACCCCGATCGCCCGCACCAGCAGGGGGAAGATCACCCCCTTGTGCCCGAAGGAGGCCCACCCTAAGATCATCGCCGAGACGATCGTGACCTCGTACGACTCGAAGATGTCGGCCGCCATCCCGGCGCAGTCGCCGACGTTGTCCCCGACGTTGTCGGCGATCGTGGCGGCGTTGCGGGGATCATCCTCCGGGATCCCTTTCTCCAGTTTGCCCACTAAGTCGGCCCCCACGTCGGCCGCCTTGGTGAAGATGCCGCCGCCGACCCGCATGAACAGGGCTAGCAGGGTCCCGCCGAAGCCGAACCCCAGCAGCACCTCATAGGCCCGCTCCCCGTACACCATGAAGATCAGTGTGCCGCCGAACAGTCCCAGCCCGTCGGTGAGCATGCCGGTGATCGTCCCGGTTCGGTAGGCGATTCGCAGCGCCTGCCCGAAGCTGGTTCGGGCCGCCGCCGCCACCCTCACGTTGCCCCGGACCGCCAGGTTCATCCCGACGAACCCGACGATCGCTGAGAAGCAGGCCCCCATGAAGAAGGCGCAGGCCCGCCCGATCCCGATGTGGGACTCCCCAGCGGTGAAGTACAGGGCGCCGGTCAACAGCAGAATCAGGAACAGGATCGCCTTGAACTGTTGGGCCAGGTAGGCGTTGGAGCCGGACTGAATCGCCTGGGCGATCTGGATCATCTTCGGGGTGCCCCGGCCCTCCCGCAGAACCTGAGCCATCAGGAACCCGGCGTAAAGCAACCCTAAGATCGCCGTGCCCAATACCGACCAGAGGGCCGCTTTTTCCCACACAGAGAACACAGGACTGCTCAGGAAAGAAAAATACTGAAACTCAGACATGAAACGCCTGCTCCCTTTTTGATCCGACGGAAACGATGGAGATCTTTACCCGAAGAAGCTCCTCTAATCTTTTCAAGTAGCGCCGGGACTGCGGCGGCAGATCCTCAAAACAGGAGACCCCGGAGGTGTCCATCAGCCAGCCGGGGTGCTCCTCGTAGACCGGCTCGATCTGCTGCCATCGGTCGATCAAGGCCGGAGGGGTCTCCAGCAGCTTGCCTCCCAGCCGGTACCCGGTGCAGATCTGGACCCTCGGAGAATCGTCCAGCACGTCCAGCTTGGTCACCGCGATCTGGGTGATCCCGTTGACCAGGATGGAGTGGCGCACCAGCACCGCGTCGAACCAGCCGCAGCGGCGGGGCCGGCCGGTGGTGGCGCCGAACTCCTTGCCCTTGGCCCGGATCTGCTCCATCAGAGGAGGCAGGAACTCGGTGGGGAACGGCCCCTCCCCCACCCGGGTCGTGTAGGCCTTAACGACACCAATCACTTCATCAATCCGGGTGGGTCCCACTCCCGCACCGGTGCAGGCCCCGCCGGCGGTGGCGCTGGAGGAGGTGACGTACGGATAGGTGCCATGATCGATGTCCAGCCAGGTCCCCTGCGCCCCCTCGAACAGGATCGATTTGCCCTGGGCGATCGCCCGGTTGAGCAGGACGGCCGCGTTGATCACGTACCGGGCGATCCGCTCCCGGTAATCGCAGTACTCCTTGTAAAGAGGTTCGAACTCGAACACTGGCGCCTGGTAGAGATGTTTGAACAGAGCGTTCTTCTCCTCCAGGTTTGCCGCCAGCTTCCGGCGGAACACCTCGTCGTCCATGAGGTCGGCCACCCGGATCCCGGCCCGGGCCGCCTTGTCAGTGTAGCAAGGACCAATCCCCCGCCCGGTCGTCCCGATCTTGCCCGGTCCCACCCGGGCCTCTTTGAGCTTGTCCAGAGCCCGGTGGTACGGGAAGATCAGGTGAGCGGAGTCGCTTAAGCCCAGATTGGAGTCCACCTCGATCCCCCGCTTGCGCAGGGAATCGATCTCCTCCAGCAGAACCGCCGGGTCCACCACCACTCCGTTTCCAATAATGCAGTACTTGCCCGGATGCAGGATCCCAGAGGGGATCAGGTGCAGGATGAACTCCTGGCCACCGGTCACCACCGTGTGGCCGGCGTTGTTGCCTCCCTGGAACCGGACGACGAAATCGACCTTCTCGGTCAACAGGTCGATCACTTTCCCCTTACCTTCGTCGCCCCATTGCGCGCCGACGACAACCATGTTGGGCATGCGCTAGAGCTTTACCAGGGTGGCGTCCAGGACGTCCGGGAGCTTGCGGATCTCGGCTAAGATCTCTTCCGAGGGGGCCTGATCCAGGTTGAGCACCGTCAGCGCTTCTCCTCCTTGAGTCCTGCGGCCGAAGGTCATCCAGCTGATGTTGATCTTCCGATTCCCCAGCGCGGAGCCGATCCGCCCAATCATTCCGGGCCGGTCCTGGTTGCGGATCACCAGCATCGGGCCCGACGGGATGGCGTCCATGTGGAACTCGTTGATCCGGACAATCCGCGGCTCCGAGCGGGTAAACAGGGTGCCGTGGACCTCCACCTGCCGGCGGTCGGTCTCCACGAGGGTCACGATCAGGTTGGCGAAATCCTCCGCCTCGGTCGCCTTGGACTCGATCACCTTGATTCCCCGTTCCTTGGCCAGCACCGCGGCGTTGACGTAGTTGACCGATTCCTGCAAGGCCGGGGTGAGCAGACCCTTGATGAAGGAGATGGTCAGAGGGGCCAGATCCAGCCGGACGATCTCCCCGACGTACCGGACCCGCACGCTGCGGACGTGGCCTTCCAGAAGCTGGGCCTGCAAGGCGCCCATCTTCTCAACCAGCTTCAGGTACGGGGCGATCAGCTTCAAGACCTCCGGGTCCACGCAGGGAACGTTGACCGCGTTGCGGACTCCCCGGCCCAGCAGGCAGTCCCGGACGCTCACCGCGATCTCCCGGGCCACGTTGGTCTGGGCCTCCTCGGTGGAGGCGCCCAGATGAGGGGACACCACCACCTGCGGCAGGGCGATCAGCTCCTTGTTTGCCGGGGGCTCCTGCTCGAAGACGTCCAGGGCGGCCCCGGCCACCTTGCCGGACCGGATCGCCTCCACCAGCGCCTTCTCGTCGACGATCCCGCCCCGGGCGCAGTTGATGATCCGGACCCCCTTCTTCATCAGGGCAAACTGAGCCGGCCCGATCAGCGCTTTGGTCTCGTGGGTCAAAGGGGTGTGAACCGTGATGAAATCGGCTTTTTTGAGCAGGTCGTCGAGCTGATTGATCGGCTCGGCTTCCAGCTCCCGAGCCTTCTCGTCGGAAAGGTACGGATCATAGACCACAATCCGCATCCCGAAGGAGTGAGCCCGGCGGGCCACCTCCGAGCCGATCTTGCCCAAGCCGATGATCCCCAGATATTTGCCGTACAGCTCGGTCCCCATGAAGGATGCGCGTTCCCATTTTCCGGCCTTAACCGAGGCGCAGGCCTGCGGGATGTTGCGGGCCAGACTCAACAGAAGGGACATCGTGTGCTCCGCGGTGGAGATGGTGTTGCCGCCGGCGGCATTCATCACCACGATCCCCCGCTTGGAGGCGGTTTCCACGTCGATGTTGTCCAGCCCCGCGCCGGCCCGGCCGATCACCTTCAGCCGCTTGGCCTGCTCGAGCACCTCCTGGGTGACCTGCGTGCCGGAGCGGACCACCAGCCCGTCGTAGCTGCCGATGATCCCGAGCAGCTCCTCGGGCTTGAGCTTGGGTCTAACGTCCACCTGGACCCGATCCTCCGCCTGGAGCAGGTGAACCCCCTCATCGGCGAGAGGATCGCTGACTAGAATGCGTATGGTTTCAGCCATTGGAATTTTTTAATTGCATCATTGTCGAACTGCGGAATTGAATTCAATCACCCAGTTCCGCAATTATCCAGTTTCGCAATCTTCCTCCACCCCAACTCCGCGAGCACTTTTTCCAGCGCGGCTAAACCGGCCCGGATCTCCTCCGGGCCGATGGCTCCCATCGAGGCGATCCGGAAGATCTTGCCGGCCAGCTCCTTGCCCTGCCCGCCGGCCAAAACGATCCCCTCTTCCCGGAGCCGTTTCAGCAGCTCTTTACTGTCCACGCCGGCGGGAACCTTGATCGCCGTCACCCCGTTGCTGGCGCAGGCCGGGTCGGTGTACAGCTCCAGCCCCAGCGCCTGCACCGCCTTTCGGACCCTCTCCGCGTGGAGTCGGCTGTTCTCGATAAACCGGTCTAATCCCACCCCCTGAATCTTCTTGAGTGAGAGGGCCAGGCCCAGAATCAAGGCGATGGCCGGCGTAAAGGGGGTGTCCGTGTTGGCCCAGGCTTCCCGGGCCAGCTTGAGATTGAAATAATAGCGGGGGGTCTTGCAGTTTTCCGCCACCTGCCAGGCGCGCGGAGAAAGAGCGATGAAGGCCAAGCCCGGCGGCAGCATGAAACCTTTTTGGGAACCGCTCACCGCCGCGTCAACTCCCCAGGCATCCATCTCAAACGGCTCCGCCAGCAATCCGCTGATCGCGTCTACCGCCAGAAGCGGCTTCGGGCCGATCGCCCGGCGCAGGCCCTGGATGTCATAAACGACACCGGTGGAGGTCTCGCAAAGGATGGCAAAGACCGCTTTGACCGACGGGTGCTGGGCCAACTCGGCCTTCACCTGATTGAAGTCCAGCGGCTTGCCCCAGGCCGGGCGGAAGGAAACCGTCTTGACCCCGTACGCCTGGCAGAGCTCCCGCCATCGCTGGCCGAACTTGCCCCCCTCGATGACGAACGCTTCTTCTCCTGGCGACATCAGGTTGGCCACCGCCGCCTCCATCGCTCCGGTCCCGGAGCTAGTCAGGATGTAAACATCCTGGGAAGTCCGGAAGACGTTCTTTAAGCCGGCCCCCACCTCCTTAAGGACCTGCTGGAACTCCGGGGTCCGGTGATGAGGGATCGGGGCCCCTAGTACCTGCCGGATGTCCGGCGGAACCGGGGTGGGTCCCGGTGTCAGCAAAACAGGGGAAACAGGGGAAACCTGCTTACCCTGTTTACCCTGTTCTCCCTGACTTCCCGTCATTTGATCTTGCCCCGGATTACCTCATCCACGATCCCGTACCCCTTGGCATCCTCCGCCGACATAAAGAAGTCCCGGTCCGTATCCTTCTGGATCTTCTCCAAGGGCTGGCTGGTATGCTGGGAGATGATCTCATTGAGCCGGTCCTTCAGCCGCAGGATCTCCTGAGCCTGGATGGAGATGTCCGAGGCCGCCCCCTGCGTTCCACCCCAGGGCTGATGAATCATGATCCGGGCCTCCGGCAGGCTGTAACGCTTGCCCTTGGCTCCGGCGGCCAGCAGCACCGCTCCCATGGAGCTGGCCTGCCCGATGCAGTAGGTGGCCACGTCGGGCTTGACAAACTGCATCGTGTCGTAGATGGCCAGCCCGGCCGTCACCATGCCCCCGGGAGAATTGATGTAGACGTTGATGTCCTTGTGGGCATCTTCCATCTGAAGGAACAGCATCTGGGCGATGATGAGATTCGACACCAGATCATCGATGCCAGATCCAATGAAAATGATCCGGTCCTTAAGCAGGCGCGAGTAGATGTCGTAGGCCCGCTCCCCCCGGCCGGTCTGTTCGACCACGATCGGCACTAACATTTGATTATGGGCACCCATAAAAACCTCCTTGTCAAAAGGGGTCAGGCACTTTTTGACGAGCCCCCTCCTTCTTATGTGTCATTCCCGCCCTCGATGTCGCTCGAGGGTAAACCCTCGATCGGAGTCGAGGGTAAACCCTCGATCGGGGTCGAGGGCAGGCTCCAGCGGGAATCCTTAACAGATCCTCGCTTTCGCGAGGACCGCTTTCGCGAGGATGACCGACCTCACGATTCCTCAATCTTTGCTTCCCGAAGGAGGAGGTCGGTCACCTTGGCCCGAAGGATCTCCCAGCCTAGCTCCTCCAGAAGGTCCCGGGCCCGAAGATCCTTTTCCAATTGATCCGCCGGCACGTTCAAGCGCTGAGCCATCGCCTGCATCCGGGCGCTCATCTCCTGCTCCGAAACGGTAATCCCCTCGGCCGCGGCGATCCGGCGCAGGATGAAAAACAGCTTGACACTCTTGAGCGCCTCCAGCTTGGCCTGGTCCGTCAGGCCTAAGGCGCGGGACTCCACTTCCGACGGGGGAATCCCCTGGTTGAGCAGCTCCAGCGCCCGCTCCTTGAGGAGCCGCTGGGCCTGCGAACCGACCAGGGAGGCAGGCACTTCGAAGTTCCAGCCCTCCAGCAGCTGCTGGGCCGCCTGCCCTTCCAGCCCTCGGCGCTGGGCCGTTTCCTTCTCCCGCTTGAGATTTTCCCGGATCATCTGCTTGAGCGCCTCCAGCGAATCGAAGGGCCCTACGGACTTGGCGAAGGCGTCGTCCAAGTCCGGGAGCCGTTTGGCTTTCAGGGATTTCAGCTCCACGCTCAGGGAGACGCCCTCCTTGAGGTTCACCCGCCGCTTCTGCCCCGGGGCAATTCCAACCAGCTCCTTGGAAACACCGGCCGGATCATTCTTCAAATCCAGTTGGATGAGCAGATCCCTGCGCTGGACCGGGGCGCCGGCTTTGGGGCTCTCGGTCACGTCGGCTAAAAGGAAATCTCCCTCCGCAGCCGGCCGGTCCTCCAGCACCGGAACCAGCTGGGCTTGGCTGGCTCGCAGACGGGAGAGCGCCTCCTGAAGCTCCGACTCCGCCACCTCCAGTCGGGCCCGTTTTAAGGAAAGGCCTTTGTACCGTCCCAAAGGCACTTCCGGGGCCACTTCCAGCTTGGCCGAGTAGGACAAATCGGCCTTCGGATCGAACTGAACTTCAGAAACCACCGGGCGCCTCACCAAATTCAGCGGACCCTTTTGCCGAAGCGCCTCCTCGAGGGAGCGCTGGACCAGCCGATGCAGGACTTCTTCCCGGGCCTTTTGCCCGTGGTATCGCTCCAGCAGGTCCCGGGGCGCAAAGCCCACCCGGAAACCGGGCACCGCGGCCCGCTTCTTCAAATCCAGGTAGACCGAATCGAACTCCGAATCAATCTCCTCCCGCGGAACCCGGACCTTCAGCTCCTTTTGGCAGGCCGAGACCGATTCTAACTTAACCGTGAGATCCAACGCCGCCTCCTGCGTCATTCTCCCAGGACCGGCTGGCGTTTCTGGGCCCGCCGGGCCACCCGCCGGCGATTCTCCACTATCTTCGATTCATGGCGCCGGAGCTGCTCCTTGAGCTTCATCAGCGCCCCTTCCGCGCAGGTCAGCAGGTCCCGCCGGTCCTTGGCCTTCCCCACGAAGGTGAGCCCCCGGGTAGCCAGGGTCAGCTCCGCGGTGTAGAAATACCGCTCCTTGCCGAAGATCGCGTGCAGCCCAAGGACCGGATGGCCGAAATGCTCCAGCTTCTCCAACTTGGCGGTCAGCAACTTCCGGAAAGAGTCCGGCACCAGGACGTGCCGCGCTGTGATTCGAACGCGCATTCCAAAACCTCCTAAAGCCTGAACTTCGGGCCCAGATAAATCTCCCGGGCCTTGGTGTCGTTGATCAGATCCTTCGCCCCCCCGGCGATCAGGACCCGGCCCTCCGCCATCAGGTAGGAACGGTCGGTGATCGCCAGAGTCTCCCGGACATTGTGGTCGGTCAGCAGGATCCCCATCCCCCGCGCTTTAAGCTCCCGGATGATCTCCTGGCATTCGGCCACGGCGATCGGGTCGATCCCGGAAAACGGCTCATCCAACAGAAGGAAGGTAGGCCGGGTCACCAGGGCCCGCGTGATCTCCAGGCGCCGGCGCTCCCCGCCGGAAAGGGTGTCGGCCTTGGACTTAGCCAGGGGCCGCAGGCCCAGCTCATCGAGCAGCTCCTGCAGGCGGTTGGACCGCTCCACTCGGGTCATCGGCAAGGTTTCTAAGATCGCCAGGATGTTCTCCTCCACCGTCAGCCGCCGGAAGATCGAAGGTTCCTGTGCCAGGTAGCCGATCCCGGTCCGGGCCCGCAGGTGCATCGGAAGCCGGGTGATCTCCTGCCCGTTGAATAGGATCCGTCCCTTCTCCGGAGAAATAAGCCCCACCACCATGTAGAAGGTGGTGGTCTTGCCGGCCCCGTTGGGGCCCAGGAGCCCCACGATCTCGCCCCGGCGCACGTTGAGCGCCACCTGGTCCACCACCCGCCGGCCGCCGTAGCTCTTGGCTAAGCCTTCGGTCTCTAAAAGAGATCCGTTCCTGTTATTCTTCATGTTCCTTCAATTCGCCAGACAGCATCACCAATTTCGTATGTCCTGTCAGGAGAGTCCGGGAAGCGGTTCCCGGCACCATCCCCATCGCGGCGTTTACCCAGTAGCTGGCCCGGTGAGCGTAAGCCACCTGGTTGGGTTGATGAATCTCCACATGTCCCCAGAAATGGGCTTCCTGAACCCGATTGGTCTTGGGCGCAAGGGTCAGATCCAGCCGGTCCGACCGGGTGAATCCTTTCGCGTCCCGGACCACCACGTCGCGCCAGAAGCGGGCCTTGCGCCGGGCGTAATCGACCTCCATCGGCCCTTGGCAAGTGATCAGGGTCTTGCCCTCCTTGCCCTGGAGATGGACGGCGATTTTCCGTTCCAGGCGAACCCGCTTGAGTTTCGGGAAGGCCACCGCCCCCAGGCCGGTCACTTCAATGCCGGGGCGAGTCACCTTCACCGGATCCAGGGTAGTGGCCATTCCCCGCTGGGCGAACCATTTGAGGCTGTTGGTGGTCAGCCGGGCCCCGTCGCTGGTGGTGACCACCACCTCTTTCTGTAGGATCACGTCCTGGGTGCTCTTCCGGAACCGGCCCCGACGGGCGGTCAGATCCACCTGCACCTCCCCGAAACTGCGGGCCTTAACCGGGGACAGCTGGACCACCTCCCCCAGCAGGTCGGCCGTCTCCCCTTGGACTTCCCATTTCTTGCGCCCCGTCTCGGTGTGCCCGATCAGGGTGAAGGTCGAGATGGCATCGTTGGCCTTCTCGCTGGAAGCCGCTGGGCTGAGGCCCGTGGTGCGGCTTCCTCTAGCCGCAGCCGCTGGAGGGGTCTTCTTGGCAGAACCGCTCAAAAAGCCCAGAAAGCTGAAACCGACTCTCCCTGCCGCCACAATAAGGAGAAGGGAGACGACAGCCGCACCGATCTTTTGAGACTTCCTCATGGCTTTGAATCGACGAAACAGCTACTATAGCAGACGGTTATGAAAAGTCAACCAATCGACTGGACAGGGTGCATCCCAGATTCGTCGGCACCTGTGGCTGTTATCCTCATGAAAATGAGGATCTGATCCTCGCTCCTCGATCCCCCTTTTCAGGGGGACAGTCGAGGACAAGCTTCGCGAGGATGACGTTTTGAGACCGGCCTGCGGCCTTAAGAAGGACAACCGACAAACTCGGGATGCACCCACTGGACAATGGGGTGTTATTAAGGAGAGCGGAAGGGTTCGGTGCGGGGGCCCCAGTCCGGGGAGCCGGGCTTCAGATCGGCCGCCGGGGACGGCTCGCCCGACGGGGCGGGCTCCCCTTCCGCCGGGGGAGCCACCGCCACGAGCCATTTCAGCCGGACCCGGACCGGATCCGGCCCATCGGAAGGCAGTGCTTCCAGGGAGATTTCCTGAAGGGGACACAGGGGTTGGGAATCAGAGCCGCTCAAGGCCTCCAGCAGGGAGGCTACCTCCTGGGTGGAGGCCTTTGCCTCCATCTCCACCCCAGACAGGCTTGCTTCATAAGAAAATCCTCTCTCGAGCTCGGCGCGGACCGTTTTCTCGACGGAGCCGACCCGAACCACCGCGCCCTGGAACCCGAATTTCTCTTCGGCCGCCACCCTTAAAGCGGCTACCCAACCGGACAGACTCCGTGGATTGATCAGGCGGCCCTCCATCCGGTTCACTCGCGCCCTGACGACGGATAGATCCGGTTGGCCGGCCCGGGTCACCTGCGCCTTGCAGGCGGCCACCTGCTCCCTCAGGCGGAGGAACTGTTCTCGCTGATAGCGCAGCTGCCGGGCCGCCTGGGTATAAACGAACACCAAGAGGGCGATCAGGAGAACCTGCAGGCCCATTCCTCCTAGCAGGTGCCTTTCCCGAGTGCCATGGAGATTCTGATGATCAGTCATGGGATTGCCTCCATCCCATGACCTGGAAATGCCAAAGCTCCGGCGTTTGCGGGTCGGGGTAAAGGGATTGGATCTTCACCAGCGGCCAGTCGGACCGCAGGCGGCTGGCCCATGGGTAAAGGATCTCCTCCGGGCCTAAGATTCCCGGCCGCAAGGTCCCCTGCAGATCCAGCTCGGCGGGGTTGATCTGGAGTTTCTCTAGGGTAATCTCGGATGGAAATTCCTGGGAAAGCCGCGTCAGAAACCGGCCTCCGTCGATGTCCAGCCGGGCGACCCGATCGAATATCCGCTGGAACAGAAACCCCTGGGATTCGATCTGCTCGGCCTGGATGATCTGACCTAAGACCGGGCGAAGTTCTCCCAACTCCTTTTCCAACCGCTGGGCATGGAACGCGTAGCCCCACCCCTGAAGCTTCAGGAAAATATAGATCCCCAGCAGGACCAGCGGCAGCAGCTTGACCTTCACTAAACCAGCCCCGCCTTCAGCAGATCCTGGATGTCCAGCAGGCCCATCGGCCTGCCGCGGCGGTCCACGATCGGGATCTCATCGATCCGGTAGGACTTCAGGAGCTTCAGCGCCTCCACCGCCAGATGGCCTACGGGAAGGGATTTGGGGCCGCGGGTCATCACTTGTGAAACCGGCCGGTCCAGCAGGTGGGAATCCTCCTTCAGGTGGCGGCGCAGGTCTCCATCGGTGAAAATCCCGAGCAGGCGGCCGCGCGAATCCACCACGCTGGCGGAGCCAGCGCGGGCTTGCGTGATGACGAGTAAGACCCTGTGGACATGGGTTGAAGCCTTCACCACCGGGTTGGCTTTTCCCACGCGCATCAAATCCTCCACCCGGAGGTTCAGCCGCCGGCCCAGCACTCCGCCGGGATGAAGCGCGGCGAAATCCTCCACCTTGAAACCCCGCCGCTCGGAGAGGGCCACCGCCAAGGCATCCCCTAACGCCAGCATCGCTGTGGTCGATGCGGTAGGAACTAATCCCCAGGGAGCGGCCTCGTTTTTGACACCGGTGTCCAGGACCAGATCCGCCTGGCGGGCCAGCCGGGATCGGGGGCTGCCGGTGATGGCGATCAGTTTCGAGCCGATCCGTTTCAAAACAGGCAGAAGATGGAGGACCTCTTCGGTTTCACCGGAATGGGAGAGGGCGATGACGACGTCGCCGGCGGCGACTCTTCCGAGATCCCCATGGGCGGCCTCCGCCGGATGAAGCCAAAGAGAGGGGACCCCTAAAGAGGAGAGGGTCGCGGAGATCTTCTGCCCGATGATGCCGGGCTTTCCCATGCCGGTCACCACCACCCGGCCCAGGCCCCGTTCCATCAGCTCCACCGCCGCTTCAAAATGATGGTCGAGTCGGCGGCCAAGGCGATCCAGCGCATCCCGCTCGATTTTCAAGACCTTCCTGGCCCGCTGAAGCGTTGTCGCTTTTGTCGCCTTCATAAACAGCCCTTGAAAAGACCTAGATTTTGTGCCATATTATGTACAGGAGGTCGTACAAAATGTCGATCAAAATCTTGCCCGCAAGTGCCTTGCGAAACCGCCTGTCGTCGGTGCTGGCCGAGCTGTGTAAAGAACCCACGCCGTGCTACGTCACCAAAAATGGCCGAGCCGTTGCGGCCCTCATGTCGATGGAAACATACGAACGGCTGATGAGTGAACTGGAGGACCGGCTGGACGAGACAGATTCGGCCCTGGCTGAAGAGGTGGCAGAGTCTCGCCGGCAATTTAGAGCTGGAAAAACCAAACGCCTCCCTGTTCTCCGTCGCCATTCCTAGATGTGGACCGTCACCCTTCCCGGCAGGGTTGAAAAAGAGCTGTCTCAGGCGGACGCTGACCTTCAGCCATTGCTGGAAGAAGCCCTCAACGATCTGCAACACAACCCGCGACCTACGGGTTGCAAAAAGCTCAAGGAGGCTCTGCAGTGCTGGCGTATTCGAATTGGTTCCTACCGAATTTTGTACGACATCCATGAGCGAGAACGCCAGGTGGTCGTCTTGAAAATCGGTCCCCGCAAAGACGTTTATCGTTTTCACCGTTGAGAAAGCGCCTCCCGGATCGCAACGAGCTGTTCCAGCAGGGCTGGTAATTTCTTCAAGGCAAGGGAGCTGGGCCCGTCGCACAGGGCCTCGGCCGGGTTCTCATGCACCTCCAGGAACAGCGCGTCGCAGCCGGCCGCCACCGCGGCCCGGGCCAGTAAAGGAATAAACTCCGCCTGCCCGCCAGAGGCGCTCTTCAAACCTCCCGGAAGCTGGGTGGAGTGCCCCGCATCGAAGACGACCGGGCAGCCGAACCGGCGCATCAGCGCCAGCGACCGCATGTCGTTGACCAGATAGTTGTAGCCGAAGGTGGTTCCCCGCTCGGAGAGCAGGATCTGTTTGTTCCCGGTCGACCGGATCTTCTCCACGACCGGGCCCATGTCCCAGGGGGCCAGGAACTGCCCCTTCTTGACGTTCACCGGCTTGCCCGCCTTTCCCACTGCCAGCAGGAGATCGGTCTGCCGGCAGAGGAAGGCCGGCACCTGGAGGCAGTCGAGCACCTGGGCCGCCGGATTGACCTGCTCCACGCAGTGGACATCGCTTAAGACCGGCACTCCCACTTCCCGCCGGATCTTCTTCAAGACGGCCAGGCCCTTCTTGAGGCCAGGGCCCCGGTATTTTCTCATCGAGGTGCGGTTCGCCTTGTCGAAACTGCATTTGAAAATCAGGGGGATCCTGAACCGCCGGGCGATCCGGGCGATCGCCTCGGCGTGCCGCAAGGCGGAGGCCTCCGACTCAATCACGTCCGGGCCGGCGATCAGAACCAGCGGCCATCCCTCGCCGACGGTCACACTGCCGACCTTGACCTGTCTGGACACTCTGACACTGGACACCCTGACACTGGACACCCTGACACTGGACACTGGATACGATCCTTTCAGGAGGCCGCCGCTGGTTCCGTTCGTGCTGAGCCTGTCGAAGCACGAACGCTATGGGCGTCACCCGTTCGCCCTTCGACAAAGCCTGCCCCCGACTTGATCGGGGGCTCAGGGCGAACGGCATTTGCCCTCTCCAGGGCCGCCTTGACGAACCCGCGGAACAGGGGGGCGCATCGATCCGGCTTCGACTTGAGCTCCGGATGGAACTGGCAGCCGATGAAATACGGATGCTGGGGCATCCCACCACCTGCTTTATTTGCCGAAGGCAAATCGGCCCCGCTGGGGCCGGTCCGCCGGTGGCGGACGAAATCAGGTGGTGGGATCAGCTCCACGATCTCCACCAACCGCTTGCCGGGCAGGTAGCCGCTGACGATCATCCCGGCCTTGGCGAAGGCCTCCTGGTAAGCGCCATTGAACTCGTACCGGTGCCGGTGGCGCTCTAAAACTCGGGATTCCCGGTACACCTGCCGGGACAGCGTCCCCTTGCGCAGCTGGCAGGGCTGGGCCCCCAGCCGCATGGTGCCTCCCATCTGTTTGATCTTCCTCTGCTGGGCCAGCAGGCTGATCACCGGGTACGGGGTGTTCAGGTCGAACTCCGTCGAATTGGCCTTGGCCCAACCCAGGACATTCCGAGCGAACTCGATCACCGCGCACTGCATCCCCAGGCAGATCCCCAGGTAGGGGATCTTCCGCTCCCGGGCGTGCTGGATCGCTTTAATCTTGCCCTCGATTCCCCGAGTGCCGAACCCGCCGGGCACCAGGATCCCGTCCACCTCTTTGAAGAACGGTTCGGCCCCCCGGGAGGATTCCAGCCGCTCCGATTCAATCCGTTTGATCTCCACCCGGCAGTCGTTGGCGATCCCTCCATGACGGATCGCTTCGTAGATCGATTTGTAGGCGTCCTGCAGCTCGATGTATTTCCCAACCACCGCGATCCGGACCGGGCCCTGCGCCGGATTGAGGGCCGGCCGCACCACCTGCTGCTCCCAATCCTTGAGGTCATGGCCCCGCTCTACCTTGAGCTCCAACAGCTTGACGATCAGCTCGTCGAGCCCCTCCTCCCGGAGCACCAGCGGAATCTCATAGATGTCCCGCACGTCCCGGGCCTCAATGACGGCATCGGCATGCACGTTGCAGAACAGGGCGATTTTCTCCCGGAGCTTCTTCGAGAGGGGCCGCTCGGTCCGGCACATCAGGATCTCCGGCTGGAGACCAATCTCCCGCAGTTTCCCGACCGAATGCTGGGTCGGCTTAGTCTTGAGCTCCCCCGCGGCCCGGATGTAGGGCACCAGGGTCAGGTGAATGTTGATGGCATTCCCCCGGCCGGCCTCCAGCCGGAACTGCCGGATCGCCTCCAGGAACGGGAGGCTCTCGATGTCTCCGACGGTGCCGCCCACCTCGCAAATCACCACGTCCACGTTTTTGCCGCGCGAGACCCGCCGGATGCCCTCTTTGATCTCGTCGGTGATGTGGGGAACCACCTGGACGGTGGAGCCCAGGTACGCCCCCTGGCGCTCCTTCCGGATCACCGACTCGTAGATCTTTCCGGTGGTGATGTTGTTGTCTTTGGCCGTGACGACGGAGGTGAACCGCTCGTAGTGGCCCAGGTCCAGGTCGGTCTCGGTGCCGTCGTCGGTGACGTACACCTCCCCGTGCTGATAGGGGTTCATCGTGCCCGGATCCACGTTGAGGTAAGGATCCATCTTCTGCAGGGTCACCTTAAGCCCCCGCGACTCCAGCAGGCGGCCGATGGCGGCCGAGGCGACCCCCTTGCCCAGACTGGAAATGACCCCGCCCGTGATAAACAGATATTTAGGCATCTGGTAAACCCCATTCGAGATTCATTTCAAGAGCCTCGCTACCCGAACCAGATCTTTGGGGGTGTCCACCCCTATCGTATTCACCGGCGAATCCACCACCTTAATCCGGATCCCATGCTCCAGCGCCCGCAGCTGCTCCAGCCGCTCCGCCTTTTCCAGTGACGAGGGCTTCCAACCCACAAACCGCTTCAGCATCGAGCGCCGATAGGCGTAGAGGCCTAAGTGCTTGTGCCAAGAAAAATTCAATTTCGAATCGCGAATTGCGAATTGCGAGTTTTGATCAGACCGAAAACAAGGGATCGGTGAGCGGGAGAAATACAACGCCCATCCTTCGGCGTCGGTCACCACCTTCACCACGTTCGGGTTCCGGTACTCTTCCTTGCGGGTCATCCTGAATCTCAGCGTCGCCATCTGGGCCGACCGGTCCCGGGCCAGCGCCTCCACCAGCCGGTCGATCATGCGCGGGTCCAGCAACGGCTCATCCCCCTGGATGTTGAGGATGATTTCCGCCCTGGTCCGCCGGGCCGCGGCCCAAGCCCGGTCGGTTCCGGAAGCCAAAACCGAAGGGGTCATCACCGCTTCTGCCCCGAACCGCCGCGCCGCCTCCGCCACCCGCCGGTCGTCGGCGGCCACCAGAAGCCGGTCCAGCCGCCGGGCCTTGGAAGCCCGTTCCCAGACCCACTGGACCATCGGTTTTCCTTTCAACATCGCCAGCACCTTCCCCGGAAACCGGCTCGATCCGTACCGGGCCGGAATCACCCCCAAGACCATAAGTGCCATAGGGGTCAGACCCCTCTGGCACCGAGCATTTGTTTCGTCAGCTCTTCCGGCGAGCAGGCGGCTATCCCCACCTTGCCCACCACCACCCCGGCGGCGGCATTGGCCAGCGTGGCCGCTTCCAGGAACGAGGCCCCCGCGGCCCGGGCCAGAGTGAAAGCGGCGATCACCGTGTCTCCGGCGCCGGAAACGTCGAACACTTCACGGGCCACCGTCGGGATCCGGACCGGGTCCTTGCCGTCCCGGCCGAACAAGGCCATTCCCTCTTCACCCAATGTAATCAGCAAAGCCTCCGGCTTGAGCGCTTGGATGATTTTCCGGCCGGCCGCCACCAGGCTTTTCTGATCTCGGATCGGCAGCTTGGCCGCCAGCGATGCCTCTTTCTTGTTCGGGGTCAGCGCGGTCACCCCCCGGTACAAGGAGAAATTTTCCTCCTTCGGATCGACGGCAATCACCCGGTTCAAGCGCTTGGCCAGTCCGATGACCGGCTTCAAAAGGGCCGGGCGGATCAGCCCTTTGCCGTAATCCTCGATGATCACCCCCCCGGCCCGCGGGACCCGCTGCCGCGCGAACTCCAGCAGATCCCGCAACAGGGGGACGCCCAGCTCATGGAGCTTCTCCCGGTCGATCCGGACCACTTGCTGGTGATGGGCAATCACCCGGGTCTTGACCGTCGTGGGCCGGGTCGGATCCACGAGGATCCCCTCGGTGGAAAGACCCCGATCCTTCAACTCCTGCCGCAGGCGCTCTCCGGCCGGGTCCCGGCCGATCACTCCCAGCAGGCGGGCCTGCCCCCCCAGCGCCTGCACGTTGACGGCCACATTGGCCGCCCCGCCAGGCATCGCCGACTCCCGCTCCACCCAGACCACCGGGACCGGCGCCTCCGGCGAGATCCGCTCGACCCCGCCCCAGATGAACTCGTCCAAGATCAGGTCTCCGACCACCAGAACCTCGGTCCGGGAGAACCGCCGCAACAATTCTTTTAAACGCGCCGCTTTCATTGGATAACTGGGTAATTGTAGAACTGGGAAATTGAATTCAATTCGGCAATTCCACAATTCCGCAGTTCTGCAATCACTTGAGTTTCTCCATGACAGCCGCATACAAGAGTGGAACCAGGATCTCATGATGCCCGATCAGAGAGATCGCCTCTCCGCCCAGAGCGGTGGGGCGGCTCAGCACGTTCTGGTGAGGGCGGTATTGAGAGATCATGTCCAGGTTCGCGGCGGTGAAGTTCTTGACCGAGAATCCCAGGTTTCGGGCGACCGAAACCGTCTTCAGGAACACCTCCGGCAGGATCACGGCCGATCCGATGTTCATCACCACTCCCCCGTTGCCCAGCCCCGAGACCGCCCCGGTGAGCCGGCGGAAATCGGTCAGAGAGGTCTGGCCCAGCGCGGCCCCGTCGCAGGAAGGATGCTGATGGATGATGTCGGTGCCGATGGCCACATGCACAGTGGCCGGAGCCTGGACCCGATAGGCGGCGGCGAAGATCGAAAGCTTCCGGAACCGGAGTTTCTTGGTCTCGATCATCCGCCCCACCGCCTCCCCCAGGCCGATCCTCTCTTTGGCCCCCTGCCGGGCCGCCTCATTCAGGAAATCGGCTGTTTCGCGAGCCATTCCGAAAGATCCATCGGCCAGCGCCTCCAGCACCTCCTCGGAGGTCTGGCCCTGGTAGGCCAGCTCGAAATCATGGATGATCCCGGACCCGGTCATGGCAACAGCGGTAATGATCCGCCGCTCCAAAAGATCAATGATCAAGGGAGAAAGCCCCACCTTCAGGACGTGGGCTCCCAGCAGGGCGATGACCGGCTTGCGGGCCCGGTGAGCGGCGGCGATCGCATCCGCCAGCCGGCGGAATTCCTCGGCGGCCAGGATCCGGGGAAGGGACTCGGAAAAAGTCTTAAAAGAGGAACCGGCCGGGACCAGTCGGGCGAAGGCGTTTTTCTCGACCTTGCTGGGACGTTCGGAGAGACTGTATCGGCGCAGGCGCTTCAAATCCAAAACAGGAGGGGGGGCCGGTCTTGGCATGTCGGTATTCTAGCAAATCGCCCCCAAAGTGGGGTATCCTTTTGATCATGCAACCGGCTGTTTTCAATGAACGGCTGAGTGAAAATCGCTTTCTTCCCCGCTGGGTGCGCCACGAACATCAGGGCCGGTACGCCTTCGCCGCCCGACGCGTGGATGGAAAAACGGTCGTCGACTGCGCCTGCGGCGAGGGGGCCGGGTCGGAGATTTTCCTGAAGGCCGGGGCTCGACGGCTCTACGGATTCGACGCCTCCTCCGAAGCGGTTGAGGCCGCCCGGGCCCGCTGTCCGGAAGAAGCGGCCCGCTTCCAGAAAATCGATCTGGACAAGGAGCCCTTTCCCTTCCCGGATCGCTCCGTCGAGGTTTTCGTGTGTTTGGAAACAATTGAACACCTCCGGCAGGTCCGGGCCTTCCTGATCGAAGCAGCCCGGATTCTGCAACCGGACGGGGTTTTCATCTGTTCGACTCCGAACCGGACCGTGACCAATCCTGGGGCTTCGCTCCGGGATAAACCCTGGAACCGATTCCATACTCGGGAATACAGTCGGCAGGAGTTCCTGGACCTGCTGGGTTCCGCTTTCAAGAAGGTGGACCTGTTCGGGCAAAACCCGCAGGCTCTTTTGAAAGTCCGCCTGATGCGCGGCTTGGGCAGGGTTCTGCCGCTCCACGGAGCGGTGCGGGTGAGTCAAGCGCTAAAGTTCCCGGCCCTGTTCTTGGACCGGGCGGGGGATCACAACGTAGACCCCTGGCAGCCAGGGACAGAACCGGAATACCTGGTGGCCGTCTGCCGCGGACCGAAGCCGTGACGACGGCATCGGTCTTCCGAGTCGCGGCTGCGGCTGATGGAAGCCCCGCTTCGCGGGACATCTCTGGACAGAAGCTTAGAGGAAGCCACACCACTTGTAATCTCCGAGTCGCGGTGATCCTCGTCAACCACAGGGGCTATGCCCGGACCCATCTGCCGGAGTGCTACCGGAGCCTGCTGGCGCAGACCTTCCCGCGGGAGCGGACGGCTCTGTTCATCACGGATAACGAATCGACCGATGAAACCCGCCAGGAGCTGGCCCGGCTCGCCCCTGAGGCCCGGATCCTTCCCCTGGCTGAGAACGGGGGCTGGGCCGGCGGGAATAACGCGGCTTTGAAGGCGGCCCTGGCGGAAGGCTTCGACTATTTCGTGATGCTCAACATGGACACGCGAGTGGAGCCGGATTGGCTGGAGCAGCTGGTTCGCGAGGCGCAGGACCGCCCGGAGCTGGGGATTCTGCAGTCCAAGATGCTGATTTATGGGACCGACCGGATCAACTCGCTGGGCAACCGGATCCAGTTCCTGGGCTATGGCTACTGCAACGGCTACGGCCAGCCGGATTCAGACCCCCGCCGTTACCCGGTCGATTTCGCCAGCGGTGCGGCGATGGGGGTCCAGCGGGAGGTGTTCGAGAAGATCGGACTGTTCCGGGAAGAGTTCTTCATGTACTGCGAGGATACCGAATTCTGCTGGCGGGCCCGGCTGGCCGGCTTCCGGGTGGGACTGGCGGAACGCTCGGTCTGCAGCCATAAATACAATCTGGCCAACGTGCTGGGCGCCATCGAATACGTCGAGCGCAACCGTCTCTTGACCCTGCTGACCCTGGAGAAAGCCGGGACGATCCTGCTCATTCTGCCGGCCTTGGTCGGGTTGCAGATCGGGTCGATCCTCTACTTCACCTTGAAGGGGCGCGGCCGGGCGATGATCCGGCTGATTTGCTTCTTCCTCCGGCCGCGGACCTGGGCGCAGATCGCCCGGCGCCGGAAGCAGATCCGGGCCCTGCGGGTGGTCCCGGACGGACCCCTCGTCAAAGGATTCGCCGGGCCGATTGTTTTCGCCGAATTCCACAGCGCCGCCTTCCGGCTCCTGATCAACCCTCTGCTTGGGTTCTACTGGGCGCTGATCAGAAACTTAATCCTCTGGTAAGTCGGAGACCTCCTTTCCGGACTGGTAAGCGCCTAAGACCGTCTCCGAAACCTGCTGCCGAACCTCCGGGGTCAGCGGCAGGACGGTGCCGTACCAATTCCCGTCCTTGCCCTGCTCCCGGGGCATGCTGACGAAAAGACCGTTCTTGCCGTCCACCACACGGATCCCCTTGATCAGGAAGGCTTCCCCGACCGCCAGATCGCAGAAAGCCCTGAGTGTTCCCTCTCCCTCAAACCGGTTCAACCGCTTGACCTCCAACTTCACCTTTGTCTCCATCTCCTCTTCTCCTTGTTAATAATTCGATCTGTCTAAAGCACGGTACTGGACTGCTTCAGCTAAGTGCGGCACCTGGATCTCCTCGGAACCGGCCAGGTCGGCGATGGTCCGGGAGACCTTCAGGATCCGGTCATAAGCCCGGGCGGAAAGACCCAAGGCCTGGACCGCCTGACGGAGCAGGTCCCTGCCCTCGGGCGGCAGACGGCACCATCGCCTCAGGTGCCGGGACCGCATGTGGGCGTTGCAGAAAACCTTCGGCTCCGATTGGAACCGCTGCCGCTGGATCGCCCGGGCCCGCTCCACCCGCTGCCGAACCGCCGCGGAGCTTTCTGCCTGCCCATCGCCGATCAGCTCGTTGAAGGAGACCGCCGGCACCTCCAGATGCAGGTCGATCCGGTCCAACAGAGGCGCTGAGATCTTGGACCGATAGCGGTGGATCTGAGAGGGGGTGCACAGGCAATTTTTAGCCGGGTCGCCGGCCAGACCGCAGGGGCAAGGGTTCATCGAAGCCACCAGCATGCACCGGGCCGGGAGGGTGACCTTACCGTGGACCCGGGCGACGGTCACCGTGCCGTCCTCCAATGGCTGTCTCAACGATTCCAGGACCGACCGGCTGAACTCCGGCAGTTCATCGAGGAACAGAACGCCATGATGGGCCATGGACAGCTCCCCCGGCTGGGGGATCATCCCGCCGCCGATCAAGCCGGCATCCGAGATCGACGGGTGCGCGGCCCGGAAAGGGCGCGCGGCGATGAGCGGATTCTGGACTGAATTCAACCCCAGAACGCTGTAGATCAAGGTCACCTCGAGGGCCTCCTCCAGCGTCATCTCCGGAAAGATCGTCGGGATCCGCTGGGCCAGCATCGTCTTGCCGGCGCCTGGCGGGCCGATCAAAATCAAATTGTGCCCGCCGGCCACCGCCACCTCCACCGCCCGTTTGGCCAGTGTCTGTCCCTTCACCTCCGCGAAATCGGGCCCCTCTAGAGGTGCCGATTTAAGGTAAGCTTGGCCGTTGCTTTGAAGCGGCTCCAGCTTCTCCGCCCCTTTCAGAAAAGCCATCGCCTGATGCAGGTGCCCAACTGGATAGACCGGGAGACCGGCCACCAGTGCCGCCTCGGGGGCATTCTCCATCGGAAGAAGCAGATGCTTTCCTTTTCCCTTGAGGCTCAGCGCCACGCACAGCGCTCCAGGCACCGGCCTTAAGGTCCCATCCAGCGCCAGCTCCCCCAAAGCGACCAGATCCCGGAAATTTTCCGGCTCCAGCTGTCCTGAGGCAGCGAGCAATCCTAAGGCAATCGGAAAATCGAAGGCGGATCCCTCTTTGCGGACATCAGCCGGCGCCAAGTTGACCACGATCCGGTTCTGCGGCCAAGCGAACTGGGTGTTTCTTAGGGCCGCTTTGATCCGGTCCTTTGATTCCCGGATCGCGGCATCCGGCAGGCCCACGATCGTCACCCCCGGCAGTCCCGCCGCCAGATCCACCTCCACCGTCACCGGCACCGCCGAGATCCCCATTACCGCCGCCGTCTGAATCTTCGCCAGCATCTATTTCCCCTGTGCCGGGTGGAATCCAATCCGCCGGCGGGCCGGCTCCGGCGGAGCCATCAACTGCCGAATGGCGTCGAACACCCCCTTGAACTGGGCGTCGTATTTCCGCTCCAGTTCATCCAATCTCCGGGCAAGGTCCCGATGGGTTGCCAACATCTCACGCAGTTTTACAAAAGCTCGCATGATGGCAACATTCACCCGCACCGCCCGTCTGCTCTTCAGCACGCTGGAGAGCATGGCTACCCCTTGCTCCGTGAAGGCATAGGGCAGATATTTCGGATACCTCCCCCGGCCTGTTTCTAAGGTCACAAATTGTGACCTTAGAGCCCGGAACTCTTCGGTTGTCAGTTGAAACATAAAATCTTTAGGGAACCGTTCGAGATTGCGCCTGACGGCCTGAATTAATGCCTTGGGTTTTACTTTGTATAGCCCGGCCAGATCGATACTCAGCATGACCCTGTGGCCACGCAGCAGGAAGATTCGCTCCTCAATACGCTCACTGGGAACGACGGGATTGGCTTTCAATGTGACCTCAAAAGTTCCATCTCGTTCGACTGCGAGTTTTTCATGGCGGAGGATACCGTCTTCGCCAGCATCGCTTTAAAGGGTGCCGGGTCTGAGACCTGGCACCCCTCCCCCTGCGTGAAACCCAATCCGCCGGCGGACCGGCTCCGGCGGCGCCATCAGCCGCCGGATCGCATCGAAGATCGACCGGATTTGATCGTCGTGACTCTCTAACCTGTGTTCAAGCTCTGCCAGCTTCTGAGCCAGGTGCTGGTGAGTCGCTAGGATTTCGCGCAGCTTCACAAACGCCCGCACGATGGCGATATTCATCTGTACTGCTCTCTTGCTGCGAAGAACACTCGAGAGCATCGCCACCCCTT
>CAYJTC010000009.1:0-3239 GCA_964372955.1 uncultured Planctomycetia bacterium
GGCCGGGCCGCGATGACGAACCCTTCCTGGCCGACTTCACGGGGAAGAAGAACCTGTTCGTTCAGGAGCTGGAGGAACCGATAGAAATCACGGATCGTCATACCCGGCTTCAGCAGGGCCAAGAGCTGCCGTTTCATCTGCTCCGGGTCCGGCGGAGGCGGGCTGGCGGAGGCCTTGCCGATCTGGTCGCCGGGCCGCGGCAGAACCACCGGCCGGTGCTGTTTGAGGCACAGCTCAACCAGCCCTGGAGTCACAGAGATCCAGTCTCGTACACGCTCGGCTTCCATTCGCCGGTTCTCGTCCTTCTGATCCTTGACTTCCTCCATCGTGCCGACGAGCAACGGCACCACTTTCTTCTGAAGATACTTCTCCGGAGACCGATTGGCTTCCTGGTCATCTTGGTCCAGCATCCGCCTCCAGTCCTCCTCGGTCTGGAAGTTGGCCTGGAAGGTATCCTTCGCCAAGTTCCTGAAGGCCGCTTCCGGATCGGCGGCCCGCTCGAGCTGCTGCTCGAAAGAGTCGATCCCGCCGGCGGCATCCACCATCAACAGTACCGCCACCACGAAGGCGGTCCCGTACAGGTGCGGCTCGGCGGCCACGTTCTCATCGGTCACCCGGAGGTGCCCGACCGCATCGCCCGTGGGAACTTTCATCTCCGCCCACCGGGCGATGATCGCTTCCAACTCCGCAATGAAATTGCCCAGGTTTTTCTCGGCCATCTTGAGGGCCTGCTCAATCTGCGGCCCCTCCTGGCCCGGCTGCGCTTTCAGCAGGCGCCGGGCTAGGAACTTGGCCAGGAAGGAATCCCTCTTGATCCTCAGGGCCGCGCCGCGGGCTTCCTGCTCCGCTTCCGACATCCGCCCCTTCATCATGTCTTCGTGATAGGCCTGGAAGTCATGGATCATCTCCTCCACGATGATCCCCAGCTCCCGGTCCAGCAGGGCCTCCTCCATCGGCTGGTCGCCGGCCCGGCTGATGAGAATCACCACCGCCAGGAACCGGCCCAAGTGTTCCAGATCCTGCTTGGTCAACTCAATTCCAAGCCGCTTGCCCAAATCCTCGGCCTTGCGCATGAATTCACTGACCTTCCGGTCGCGCCACTCTTTCTCCTGCATCATGAACCGGATGTTGTACGCCATGGCCCCGCTGCCGGGCAGATAGACGAGGGCGATGTTCCGGTGCTCCATGGAAACGGACCGCCGCCAGGTCCCGTAATCCTTATCCTCCAAGCCGGTCCTCCGAACTTTCCCGTCCACCGTCTCCCGGTTGATCCAGAGGGCGATCCGAGCGGTGATCAATTCACCGCTGTTCTGGATCTGAAGCGCCACCCCGTACGGGAGGAATAGATCTTGCAGGAGCCCGCCCAGAGTCTTGTCGGCGGTCACCAACTGCCCGAAGGTGAACGGCTCCTCGCCGGAGAGCTTCCGCTGCCACTCGATCAGCTTCAACTTCTGCTCCCGGGCGGCCAGCGGTTTGAGTTCCTCCAGCAGGCCGATCAGCTGATCCCGCTGTTGGCGGGTGAGCGGCTTCTCCTCCACCTCCCTGAGGGTTGCCCGGGTAGCCACCCCGATGGACTGCTCGGTCCGGCGCCCTCCCAGACCCAGCCGGCGGGCGGTGGCCCGGGCGGAGCTCTGCGCCTGCCGGACGGCCAAAGCCGCCGGCTCCAGAACTTGGCGAAGAACCGAGGCCAACTGATACTGAAGCGCACGCAGAGCGGCAAGCCTCCGGCCGGCAGGCGAGGTCAGATCCGGTTCCACATACCCCACTTCTCCCCGCTCAAAGGCCTCCTCATTGGCGAGGTGTTTGCGCAGACCTTCCTGCAGGAATCTTCGGAGATCGGCCGGCAGAGAATCCTGGTCGGCGTAATCCAAGGCCCGGACGGTCCCTTCCGGCCCTTCCTGCATCCAACCCAGGCACTTGCCCAGATCTGCCAGGAAGAAGGCGTCCCGCTCCCGGGCCTCTTTAACCATCCGCGGCCCTTGGGGCCGCTGGGAAAGGGTCAGCGGATCCTGGCGGGCCAGCAGGTCGCTGGGAAGCTCGATGCCGTAGAGCCGGACGGTTAGCTCAGCCAGCTCGACCCCCTCCGGCAGGCGGGCCAGGTCGTGGGGAGCCTGGGCCAGCTCCTCCCGCTGGACCAGGAAGTCCAGCTCCAGCAGAAGCTGGGCCATCCTCTTGAGCTCGGACGCGTTGACGGAGGCCAGGCCGGGCGATTTCTCCGGCTCCTCCAGCGCCTGATCGAAGGCCAGCCGGAGCAGGCGGATCGCCAGGCGAAGCTTCGGATCGCGGGCCAAGGTCTGAGGATCCTCTTTTTGCCGATCGGACACCTGCTCCAGCAGCTCGAACACCTTGGCCCAGGCGGCGAAACCGGTGGGCTCCGCGATGGCCGAATGGGCTAGCAGGACCAGATCCTGGCCCCCTGCCCCCTCCCGCTCCTGGGCGATCGATTCCCCGATGTGCCGGTACTTGTCGCCCCAGACCAGCGAGGGCTCCAGAAGAAGAGCCGTCAAGCCCAAGGCCTCCGGTCCCAGGCCCAGGGAATCCAGCGCGCCGGTCCTCAGGAAATGGACCGGATGCTCCAGCGCCAAGAGGAAAGAGTCCAGGTCCACCTGCCGCGCGCCGCCGTCCGTTGTTCGAATGAACCGATCCAAGATCCCCTGGGCAATCGGATCGGAGATCCAAAGAGGCGGCATCGGGGCCGGCACGCCTCCGGAAACAAGTTGCTGCAGCATCTGTGGATCCTGCACCGCCATCATCCAGAAAGCGGCCCGCCGAACCGGTTCCGCTCCATGCACGCCATCCTTCACCAGCGCCTCGGCCAGAACCTGAGTCCTCGCCGCCAACTCCCGGAGCTCCACGAAGCTTGGATCTTCCTGGATGGCTGCAAGACTCAGCACCGTCGGCTGCTGGGCTAGGATCCGGATCCCCTGCTGGAGGAAGCTCAGCCATTTCTCCGCCGCTTCCTTTTTCTGATCCTCCGTCTGGGCGTTACTCAGATAGTCGGGGGCCTCCTCTTGAGGAAGCTTCTCAAGCCTGGGATCGTGCCGGACGATGGCGTAGATCAATGCCTGTACCCGCTTGACGGCCTCATGCGGATACACCTTCTCCTCCTTCAGCGCCTCCAGGAGAGCCTCCCCCATCCGCTCCATCTCCGGCGAATCTCTCTGCAGGGAGATCTTTGGAGCTGTTCCATCCTCCGGGAAGAGACCCTTCATTAACAGAAGGGAGACCTGCTTCTGCCT
>CAYJTC010000009.1:3339-24938 GCA_964372955.1 uncultured Planctomycetia bacterium
GAGGAAAGGGCTCCCTGAAGCTGACCGCCGAACAGGCGGCCCAGCACGCTGTCCGGATCGGCCCTGCGCCCGACCAGCGCTAAGGCAGCCGTCTTGTCGCCCCCTTCCTGAGTCGTCTTGACCGCCAGGTCTCCCAGGTCGTACAGGGACAGATCCCTCGCCACGCCGGGAGCAACCACCGCCATCGCCTTGAACAGGGCCTGCAGGTTCCAATACAAGTTGGTGAGCTGGCCAGTGAATCCTTTGGCGTCCTTCACCTGGTGGGCTAAGTCGGCAAGCCGGGGCTCCAAAGCCAGAAGGAGCGCAGCCCCTCCGGCGGTCAACTGGCGGCCCTCGCGCGAGGGGGTGGTCAGTAGGTAGCCGGTCTCGTGAGCCAGGCGGATCAGCTCCTCCAGGTCCATCGCCAGGGCCAGCTCCGGAACCACCTCCTGCCTGAGACGTTCCCGGACCCTCTCCTGGCTTGCGATGAGCAGGAAGGCCCTCTGGGCCAGCTCCGCCGGATCTTCGACCGCCTCCATGTCCTGCTGGACCAGCCCGGCGAACCGCTCCATCGTCTGCCGCATCCGCTCGTCGGCGTCCGGCCGAAGGGCCAGCAGGCCATCCACCCGGCCGGCCGGAGCGTGCCGCTGGATAATCTCGGCCCAGGTGTGCGGGTCGGCCGCCCATTGCCGAATTGAGAGGAAGCTGATCGGCCCGCACTCCCGACGGATCGCAGCTAAGTCCATGCCGGCCCGGCGCATCGCCTGGTAGGCGTCAAAGGCGCGGCCCAGCTCCCAGCGGCTCCAGGTGGGAGCCGCCAGCTTCAGGAGGGAGATCACCTGCTCCCGGTTCAGATTCCCGAAACGGAAGCTGAGCTGGCCGAAGTCCAGGATGCTCATATCGACCAGCGCCGTCTCCATCCGCTCCAGACGCCCTCTCCAAATCCGCAGATCCTCTATATAGGCATTCCGCTCTCCAGGGTCATTGGTCTCATCAATCGCTTTGGTCAGGATCGCCACCTGGCGGAGGGCCTCTTCCTTTTCAGCTGCCGCCGTCGCCGCGCGGCCCAGGACTGTGAGGCCTTCGCGGTGATTCGGATCGGAAACCCGGTTCGAGGCCAGAATCCCCAGCAGGACCTCCTCCGGGTTGTGGGCGATGAAGGCGGCCCGCAGATCCTCCTTAGAAATCGGAATGGTCGGATCAGCCCCCAGCAACGGACCGACCGCCTCAAGGGCGTTGGCGATCCGCTCCAACTGGGCCAGGCCGGCCCTCTCGTTGTGGAACAGGAGGAACCCGCTCGCGTCCAACGAGTCCATCAGTTTCCAGGCTTTCTTCTCATCGTCGTCATCATCGCTCCAGGGCAGCAGAGTGGTCCCGGCCAGGAGATTCCTGAAGCGGCGCAGAAGGTCCGGATTTTTGGCAAGAACCAGGTACTCGGCCAGCTTCGCCTGCTGGCGATGGGTGAGCGGCTTGCTCATCTGCTCAACGCTCAACTTCTCCGGCTCAACCCCCAGAATCCCGGCCACCCGCTCCCGCGCCTTCTGGCAGGCCTGATCCACCTGAGCGTCGCTGGCCCCTCGGCTCCGGGCCAGCGTGCTGGCGGCGTCCTCCGCCGCGGCCCCGTTCCGAACCGCACCGGGCAGACCCAACTCCCGGGCGCGAGCGTCCAATCCCTGCTGGACTGCCTGCGTCATGCCGGCCTCGATTCTGCTGGGTATGGCGAACTGCATCAGCCACTTGAAGACCTGGACCAGCTCCCAGAGGTTGGTCGCCGTCATCAGGGAAAGCGGACGGCCGTCTTTCGTCCTGGAGACCCCCGGCTCAAGCGCCGGCACCTGCTCGTACCAGCCGCTGGCCCGGGCGTTTTTGGACTCCTCCAGGATCGGCTCCAGATGCTCCGCCATCCGGCGGGTCTCCAGGGAGGGGATGGCCTTCAGTTTCTCGATCAGCTCCTCCAGGATATTCGCCCGCTTCTCGGCCACCTTCCGAACCGTGGAGGCCAGCCATTGCCAGGTGATCGGAGCATCGCTGTCCTTAAGGCTGCCCACCTCCTCTTTTTCCGTGAGGAGCTTGTGGACGGCCCCATCCAGCGCCTCTTTGGCCGAAGCCCACGGACCCTCTTCTTTTCTGCGAATCCTCGCTTCCACCGCGGCCTTCAAATCCTGGACGACCCCTTCCAGGTCTCCAAAGGAGTCCTCGGTGGCCCGGTGCTTGATGCTCCTGGATTCCGATTCGGCCGCCAGATATCCCGCCCGCAGGGTGATCAACTCCCCGTCGGTCAACTTTTCGCCATTGACGTACCTCTTCAGCAGGTTCAGGACAATCGGATCTCTGTTCTGATCCCCGTCGACCCGGTCTTCCTTGGGCACAAATGGATTGTTGAAGTTGCGCTTCAGGGCCTCCTGCATCTCTTTGTGATGATCGGTGTCCTTCTCTCTGCCCTTCGGGTGTCGGATCCGGGCCAAGTCGCTGTCGCGCGAGTCCCGGCTGAAATAAAAGGTCGGCACGGAACTGGCGGTCCGGGATCCCGGCTCCAGGCGCCCTTTGACCTGGGCCAACTCATCGGGAGTCAAATCATCCCCCATCGCGTGGAGATCGGCGCGCCGGTTGGGGGTGCCGGAAGGGTCATCCGAAGCCAGGAAGCTGACGCCGGTGGACGCCCGGCGGCTGGTCATGATGATCCTGGCCTTCTCCGGGCTCACCAGCATCTTGGCGATCCGGGTGATGTTGGCCACTCCCTCCGGCCCCAGATCCTTGGTGATCTCCACATAGTTGAAGCCTTCCTCCGGCCGGACCTTTCCTTCGGCTTTCAGAGTCTTGAAATATTCATAGAGGGCTTCGGCGCCGCCCCGCTGGTAAACCCTGGAAGCTTCCTTCCCGTAAACGTTCAGCGCCTCTTTTCCATATTCCAGATACAGGATCAACTCCCCTTCCTTCTCAAAATCTCCCAGCTGCCGAAGAATCCCCGGATCCGCTTTGCGCAACTGCCCCGGGAACTGGGCCTCCAATTGGGCCCGGAACTCGTCGTGGAGCTCTTCCTTCAGGCGGAATAGGACGCCGTTCTTCCCTTTCGCGTAAGAGGATAGGCCGCCTTCGACAAATCGCCCAATGTCCGGCCGGTCGGTCAGGACGATGACTCCCTTCTTGTCGGGAATCTCACCGCGGGCGATCTTTTCTCCGACCTCTGCCGCCTTCTCGAAGCTGTCGACAAGCTCATACTCTTTCATATTGAACCTCGAGGAATCCACCACCCTGGGCGCCACGCCGAAGGTGCCCTGCATCAGACGGGCCACCGATTCGCCGGTGGCGGAGACGGCGACCACCCGCCCTTCCGGATTGGCGGTGAAGATCTCCCGAAGGATCGTCCGGGCCAGGGTCTGATTGACCCGGATCCGGGCCAGGGTCGGGGTCCCATCCGAGGCGACTCCGTCCAGCAGAGGTCGGGACAGCTTGTAGCCGTCGATCGCTCTCAAATGAAGGCCGACGGAATAGGGAAGGTTCTCCCACACCCGGTCCGGCGTGGGAGCCTCATTGGTGACCGGATGAACACCCTTCTCATCCACCGCGAACTCTTTGGGGTGGTCGGTCAGCGCCTTGAGCATTCCCGAGATGTCGTATTCTGAAACTTCCTTCCCTTTCTGGACCCCCTCCCAGAGTTTCAGCTCGTACTGCTTGTACCGGCCGGTCCCCAGTTTCATCTGGATCCGGCGGATCGCCTCCTCGGTCAGAACGATGTGCCCGTCCCGATAGCGGAACCCGATCGCCACCTTGTCATTGTGTTTCAGGGCGTCCCACTTGAACAGCTTCCCCTCCTCCTCTCTGAAGATATTGGCGATCCCGTTCCTCCGATCCATCAACAGCTCCTTGAGGGCGTGATAGAGGGGTTCGAGGACATCCTTGATCTTGGTCCCTTCCCCGTAGGCGGCGAACTGCCCGTCCTTGGAGCCGCCCAGGATAAAGCTGAGGGTATCCATGAGGAACTTGTGCACCTCATCAATCATGGTCAGGTTGGAGCCCTTGAGCGCCTTGCCCAGCAGGTCGTTCATCCGGCCGTCCGTGGTGGCGAAGTTCCGGGCGCTATAACTGAAGACCACCAGGGTATTCCTGCTGTTCAGGGCGTCGGTGAGCTCGAAGTAAGGATTGAAGAGAGGGCTGCCCTTCTCCTGCAGTTCTGCCTGTTCCTGCAGCTTCCGGCCCTCCGCCTGAAGCTCCTCGGCCGTCTTGGTCCCGTAGGCCTGTTTGTACAGGTTTCGCGCCTGGTTAAGAAGTTGCTTGGCCTGGTCGCGGTCGTTTTTGGAGGCTTCTGGCTTCCGAAGAGTCTCCGCCTGCTCCTCCAGAGCCTGCGCCTGCCGGACCAGCTCGGCTCGCCCTTGGAGGGTGTGCCCTCTCCGCCCGGCTTCTTCCGCCTCGGAGAACCTCCGGCTCGCCTCCTCCCGCAGGTTGATCCGTCCTTCTTTGATCGCCTGTCCCCGGTCCCGGTACGCATCCCCGCTGACGAGCCTGAGGCCGAACCGCTCCAACAGATAGCCGGCCGATTCATTCTCTTTGATGACCTTTCCGATCGCCTCTAGGGTCTCCACAACGGCCTGCATCTTTATCCGGCCCGCATTGCTGCCGAACCGGGCCTCCAAGGCGGCGTTCAGGAGGAGGACCAGCGTTTTCCCGCCGCCGGTGGGCAGGATCACCGCGACGGAGCCTCGATCAAAGATCGCTGCCAGGGCTTCGAACTGCTTCTGGGTCCGCGGATCGGTGCGATCGAAACCGGTCGCGCGCAGCATCTCGTCGAAACCGGCCTTGAGGAGGACCTGGCGGATTTCCTCCGCGTCGCGCCCCTTGTGGCGCATCGTGTCAATCTTCTCAACCAGCCATCCCCATTTCTTGTTGAACTCCTCATCGACCTGCCGGGCCAGCTTGTGGGCCAGATCAAGGAGATCCCGATCGGCATTCGCCTTCTCGGCTCGTTCGATCCGCGCCAGGAGGCGGTCGACGGTCTCAGTGGATTTTCCTCGGCGGCCGCTGGGCGGACCGGTGGGAGCGCCGGGACCCCGGTCCGGCCGGCCGGAAGTGGACCAGTCGGCGCCGGAGCCGTGCGGGGACCCGCTCGCGGTTCGGGTTGGATTGGCAACTCCCTGTTCCCTGAATTCATAATCGGCCTGTTTGGAGCGTGAGCGATACCCTTCCCGCGCCGAGGCACCCATCCTCTCCAGAACAGGCTCTTGACCGCCGGCTAACTTTCTCATTTCAATTCCCTGGCCATCCTCGGTGACTCGCGCGGTGGGAACCCTGCCGGTCAGCATCTCCTCGACGGCGGTGCGCCGGTATCCCTCGCTGTCGAGCACCCGATGCTCCCCGTTCTCTTCGACCACCTTGAGTTCCCGGCCCTGGGCGTCGACCAACCGCCCCCTCTCATTGACATCAATGCCCTCCATCCCTTCCCGAACCTTCGCCAACTGGGCCTTCAGGTCTTCTTCCCTCTCCTGCCGGAGCTTCGTCGGCTTTTCGTCTACCTTACGTTCGATCTGGTTCAAGCGGGTGGTGTTCTGGCCGCGGCCTTCCAGGTCGGCCCGGAGCTGCTGGAGGAATTTCTTGAGGAGGGCCAAGGCCGGCTGGGTGGAATCGGCGTTCGAAGGGGTATAGCGGTAGTGCTCGGCCCGGCTGATCATCGATTCCAGCGCCTCCGCCGCTTTGCCTTGCGGGTCAACCGCCTCTTTTCCGGTCCGGATGCCGAAGAGGTCGGAGATCGTTTTCATCATCGCATCACCCTCTTTTCCCTCCCCCGCCAGGAACAGGGCCACCGACGCCTCGGCGTAGGCCTGCTGAGTGTCTCCTTGTTTCAAACTCTCTCTAGCGCGACCCTGTGTCTCCTGAGCCAGCGCCTGCCGATCAGCGTTGGGCTCTTTGCCCACCTCCTGCGGCAGGAGGATGCCCAGCGCCTCGCTGGCTTTCTCACCCACTATGCCGGAGGCCTCCGGATCGGCCATCCGCCGGGCCAGGCCGTCGGCCAGCGTCTTTCGGGCCTCCGGATCCATCGACTTGACCGAGTCGCCGCCGGCCATCAGCCGGAGCGCGGCGTTGACCGCCAGGACCGTCTCCTCTAGGCTTTCAGGATCCTTTTTCCAAGATTCGTTCTGGAGAAGCTCACCCAGCACTCGGGCGGCCTGCGCCGGGGTCTTGATCTGAGAGCTGTCCGCCTGACCGCCCAAAATAGCGGCCGCCACCCGCGCCGTCACCTGGATCAGCTCCTGCCCGAAGGCCTCCGCCGCGCCTCCGTCGATGATCTTGTTGTTTCTCATCTGCTCCATTCGGACGCCCATCTCGGCCATCAAGCTCACCAACTCTTTGGCCTGGGCCGGGTCCACCTTGCCTTGGCTCAACAGCTTGCTCACCTCACCCAGCCAGGCGCGGGAAGCTCCCTCCACCGCCTTGCCGGCCGCCTTAGCTTCGGCCGAGTCCCTTTTGAGCAGGCCGTTCTTGACCAACGCGTTGAGCATAGCGGCGTTGAGCACCAGGCCGACGCCCATCGCAATAGCGTTCTCCGCCTTGCCGTCGATCATTTCGGCCATGTGGACCTGGGCGTATTCTGTCACCTGCTCGATGCCCTGGGCGATCCGATGGGCCAGCTTATCGGCCGCCTGCCGGAGCTGCTTGTTCCCCTCCAGGAGCCCGCTCTGCTTCAAGGTGATCAGGGATTGGGTCATGATCTTGAGCATCTGGGTGACGTTCGCGAAGCTTTTCTGGTCCTTGACCATCTCAGCGACCCGTTCCGGCCGGAAGAACCGGAAGGCGTCCCTCAGAACCCGGACCGCCACCTGCTCGGCTCTGGGATCGGTCTTGCCCATGCTCGACAAGGTATTCAAGGCCGCCGAGACCAGATGGGCGTAGGCGTTGAAGACCGCTGTCTTATCGGAGGCGCTGAGGGAATCCCACTTGGCCGCGAACTCGGCCAGGCGTACACGGGTGGCTTCAATGGACGGAATCATCTGACGGGTCGGAAGAGTCTGGCTGATGGCATCGAGGGCGCTGGCCACTGCCTCCACCGTTTTCGGATCGGCCTCGGAGATTTCTCGGCTGACCCGGCTCAGGAACTTGGCCTGCACCCGGCCTATCTCACGGGTCGTCTCGGCGCCAATCGTCTCTCCCTGCTCCCGGAGGGCGGAGGCGGCTTCGGTCACGGTGGCCATCATTCCCAGCGCCTCTTTGAAGGTGGTCTTGGAATCCCGGACGAGATTCAAGGTTTCCTGGGCAACTGTTCTAAGCAGAGTCTCCTTTGCCGGGTTAAGCCGGGTCGTGTCGACCCCGTTTTTCCTCAAGGCCGCGTCGGCCCGGGTGATTCCCCGCAGGGCGCCGCTGGCCATTCCGACGAACTGGAGCCGATCCTGGCGGGTTTCGCGCGGGAGGCTTAAGACCGCGCCAGCCATCTCGTTGCCCAGCCGGGTGGCGGCTCGGCCCTCGGCGCCGGCTCGAATCCGGTCGAAGCCCCGGGTATTGCCGGTCTCCAGCGCCGAGTGCAGGCGGCCATGGGCCTGCTCCGAGATGAGCGCCCGCCCGGAGGGCCGACCCTGGTTGAGCTCCACCACCACAGCGGCCAGCTTGGAGGGAAGGGCGGCCGAGACGGTCTCCCAGTCCAGTTTTAATCCGAGCCGGGCGGCGGCCCGCTCGAAGCCCTCCCGCCCTCCGTGCTGATAGGCGGTGGCCAGCCGGTCGGCGATCTGCCGGCCTCGCGCTCCACCGCCGATCAGGTCGGTCACCACCTCCCGCACCAATCCTCCGCGGGTCAGCGCCCCGCCGGAGAGCCGGTCCAGCTTCCCTTGATTGAGATGAACCTGGTGGGCCGTCTGCATCAGGCGCAGATCTTTCTGGGATTTCATCGGGACAAAGAAGATCGCCAACTCGGCGCCCAGGTGGGACCCGGCCTTCGCGAAGGCCTCGGCCGACTTCCGTATCCCCTGCGAAGTTCCATCCGTGACCAGGCCGACCACCGATCCGACCGCGTTACCAGCCAACCAACCGACCCCTTCCCCAGCCAGATTGGCGACCGCCAGGGTAGCCCCGATGTCTAAGGTGTGGAAGAGCCAACTGGCTCCGGAAGCGGTCATCAGACCGGCCCCCCTGAAGACCGCCCCCTCCTTCATCGCGCCGATGGCCGCCTGCCGGGTGGCGCCGGCCAGCTTGCCCCAGTGGGTGCCGGGGGTGGTCGGGGCCACCTTGCTCCAGGCGGCTCCCAAAAGTCCTCCCCGCTCCGCCACCCGTTCCGCCACCCGGCCCAGCGCGCCCTGGCCATAAATCGTGGCCGGCGGGGCCACGACATGAAGCAGCGGCCCCATGAAGACGCCGGACTTGGCGCCGTGCGCGATGGCCAGGGCGTACTCCTGCCCGTTGATCTCAAAGTCGAACGGCTTATGCTCCCCCAGAATGTCCCCGCCGTTCCAGAGCCAAGTTCCTGCTTGGATCACGAATTCCCGGGCCGGGTAGAGCACTACCTCCATCGCGGCGAAGGTGGTGATTCCACGGGCGATCATCGGGGTCATCTTCAGGTACAGGTTGGTGCCGTCCCTCCAGCCGGTCAGCAGGGGCCGCCAGGCGCCGGTCGGAGTCTTGAACAGGTCGGTCAAAGAGAGCCGCCGGGAACTCGACCATCCGATCCTACCGGCGGAGGCCGCCTCAACACCCGTGGCTGCCGTTCGAGCGGCTGCTGCCGTTCGGGCGACGGAAGCGGCCCGGGCCCCGCTGGTCGGGGCCTCCGCCGCCAGCCGGTAGGTGTTGGCGGCAACGGGCCCGTTCTTGATCGTGGCGGTCACGGTCCGGGCTCCGTTCACCGTCCGGGTCAGGAGCTGGCCGGTCCGGGCCGAGTTGACCGACACCGTGAAGACCCGGCCGGCCATCGTCACCTTCTGGACGGCACTGCCGGCCTGCACCGCCTTGACGGTCACCGCAGCGATCTGCCCGCCCCGAATCGCCAGGTTCCCCACCTTCACCCCGTCGGCCACGGTGACCGTCATCCGGCCCACCCGGCTGGCGGTGGTCAGCACGCTTTGGCCGTTGACGGCGATCTGGGTCAGGCGGCCGGCCCGAGTGACCGTCACCGCCGCCTCACCTAGCCGCGCCGCCCGGCCGATCTGGCTGGTCCGGCTGATCGTCACCGCCAGCCGCCCGGCCCTGGTCACGTTGAGGGTCGCCTCCACGCCGCGCGCCAACTGGACCGTGGTCCTGCCGCCGACGGCGGCGGTCTCCACCGCACGGGCTCCGCGGACCGCGTTGATCAGGGAACTGCCGATACGGCTGGTGGCCGCGAAGGTGGCGGCGGCCAATTTCGGAATCGCTCCAAAGCCCGCGGTCAGCAGCACGTCAGTGCCCAGCCCCGCCCCGATCTGGGCCATGGAGAACCAGAAGATCTTGTCCTGGACGAAACGGTTAAAGGCGCCGGCGCTTCGGGTCGGGTCGGAGTCGAAGCCGTAGGAGTTCATCTTGGCTTGAAGATCGCTGGCGGCCTGCATCATCCGCTTCGTGTCGCCGATGGAGCCGGCGTCCAGCATCCGGTTGAGGAATCCTTCGTAGAAACCGATTCCCTGCGCGCCGGCGGCTTTCACCGAACCGCTGAGGCCGAAGACGGCGTCGCCGACGCAGCCGGCCCAATAGTTCCAGATCGAGTGGCTGGGAACGAACAGGGAACCCAGGAGCGGGATGCCGCCGACGATGGACTTCCATCCGTCCCAGCGGCTCCCCATGCTGGCATGTTCCTCCATCCGGGCCTCACCCAGCTGGAACTCGAACCGCTGGGACTGGGCGGCCCGGAACATGCCGGTCAGGAGGAGAGACTTTCTGAAGGAGTCGACCGTTTCGTGGTCGGAAAGAACCTTGTCGTAGTTCCCCTTCTCGTGGTGGTCCTGAAGGGTCTTGAGCCGCTCTCGGGCCGCGTCTAATCTGCCCTCCAGGAAGGCCTCGGTTCTCTGGGTCTTCTGGGCCCGGCTGTCGCCGCCCTTGCCGTAGGCGACCCAGTAGGCCTCCCGGATCTGCTGTTTGAACTCATCGCTCATCTTGCCGCGGACTTTGTGAATCTGATCCGCGGTGGGGTGAGCGGTCTCGAACTCTTGGCGGGCCTTATTCTCCGCTTCCCGGTGGATGGCCTCTTCCGAGCTGTGGGGCCTCTCGTTCTGGGCATGCTTAATCTCCTCGGAGAGATAGCGGGCATGCTCCAGCTGTGTGGCGGAACCCAGACGGGTCAGCTCCTGAAGATCCTTCGGATCCACCTCCTGGCCGGCGGCCAACCGACTGGCCACCCGGTCGGAGAGATTCATCGCCTCATTCAGGGTGCCGCGGAAGGATCCGACGCCGAAGTCGGGACGGGCCGGCTCAACCTTGCCCGGAGGCCCCCGCTGGAAATCGCCCAACCAGATCTGGAAATCCTTTTGGGCCGCATCGAGGATCGGCTGGTTGGCCCGGTGGGCGGTGATCGCTGCTTTAAACTGATCTTCGCTCACCGCCCCCGGCTGGGTATGGTGCTGAATCTGGACCTGCAAAGCAGCGATGTCGTTGTCGATCGCCCGGATCGTTTTCTGAAGTTTCTCCTTGCCCTCGAGAATCTTGCTGCGGGCCCCCTCCATCCCCTGCGGGGAGCTGTCATAGGTTTCCATCATCCTGCGGAACTCTTCCTGGGTCTTCGGGGCCTCCCCGTTGGATTTTCGGAAATCGTTGTAGGCGTGGAAGGCCTCCATGAAATCCGGATGCTCCCCATCATCCGACCGGAACCACCGGCCGTGGATGAAGCTGTTGAAGCCTCCCCGGACGTAAGCATCTCCCATCTTCTGGGCCAGGGCATCCATCTGTCCCAGCGGTCCCTTCAAAAGCTCCTTCTCAACCTGACGCTCGCCGATCTGGATCGACAGGTCCATCGCCCGCAGATGGCCCGACGCGCTCTTTAAGAGCTCATCCCGCTCGTCCAATTTCTGGATCTGCCGCGCGGAGGCCGACGTTTCAGTCTCGGGATGGATCAAGAAAGTAAGGAAAGCCACAAGATCCGCAGGGGTCACCCCTTTCGCGTGCGGATCGATCCGGATCGCCGCCGACAGCTTTTCCCAGCTCTCAGCCAAGTGTCCCTCGGCTTCCCGAAAGCCCGGCGTCCCCTGCAGGGTAGGCTTGAGATTCTGGATGGCCTCTTCCAGGAAGTTCACGCCCTCCTGCAGTCTTTTATACTTCTTCGCCGCTTCGCTGGCTTTGCCGAGAAACTTGAAACCGAACAGGGGGCTAATAGCCCCGGACAGGATAAGGGCTTCTTTGGTGGCACGCAAAAGATCGACACTGGCGCCGGCCATTTCCTTTTTGGCTTGGCTGAGATCTCCCTGAAGTTTCTTCTGGACAGCGGCGATCCCTTCCTTCTCCCTCTCCAGCTTCAACTCTTTCCGCTCCGCCGCCCCCACCCAAGCGGCCACGGCCGGCCGAAGCGCCGGATCCAGGAGAGCCCGGCTCCGATCGTCTTGAGTCAAGCCACGCACGGAACCGGGCTGGTCGGGCCGCAGAAAATTCTGGACGACATGGGGGTCGCCCACCCGATGGAAGGCCTGCACCAGTTCCGCCCGCAGGTACCGGTCCTCTCCGTTGTCTCCTTCCAGACCTCCCAGGAAAACCCGGGTCAGATCCTGAAGGTACTTCCCATCCTTCCCGCCGACGTTGCGCAGGATCCATCCCACCGGGCGTTCAAAGGCCCCGTTCAAAC
Source organism: uncultured Planctomycetia bacterium (assembly GCA_964372955.1). GTDB lineage: Bacteria > Omnitrophota > Gorgyraeia > 1-14-0-20-64-10 > 1-14-0-20-64-10 > CAYJTC01. Next base: position 15,029 of record CAYJTC010000009.1, read on the forward strand.
CCTGCAGGGTGGGAGTGTATTCAGCCTCTCCCTTCTTGGGCAGATCCTTGCTTTGGGCGGCCAACTCTGAGATCGATTTCTTTTCCCAGGTGCCGGTCTCGTGCGAATACGTCCAGACGCCGTCCAGGTGCTCCTGAAGAACCGGGCCCGGCTCCGGTTTGCCCTGACGCTTCGCCTCTTCCCGAGCCACCTGGGTGAGGACCGTGTTCTCCACTAATCGCATGGCCGGCCTCGTGTCCAGGAACCGCTGACCCTCCAGGTCGTAAACCTCCGGGGCGCTGGTCTGTCCTTTCTGGGTCGGCCGCAGATGGGAAAGGTCCCGTCCGTAAAGGTAGCCCCACGGCCCCAGCTCCAAAGCAAAAGTGGCCTGCTTGCCCTGCACGTTCTCTCCATCATGGTATCCAAGGAGAAGCCGCTGTCCGGTCGCCTGGGAGAGATAACTATCCAGGGCATAGAGGAGCTTCATCTCCTTTTGGTCGCTGTCCTTGCCCCTGTCCCAGAAGTTGATCTTCTCTCCCGTCTGGTGATTGAACTGAGCCAAGGTGGAGCTACCCATCTTCGGGTTGAACAGGCGGACCTCGGTCAGGAGATCATCCCGTCCCGCGCCGGCCGTGTACCTCAGCACCAGGATCGAATCCCCCTCTCCGGCTACCCCGATCAGTTTGGAAATCTCCCGGCCGGCCAGGGTTCCGTCCACCAACGGAATCGCCTGGAAGGCCTCCCCAGCGAGCAGTTGGACAAAGGGCCCTTCCTTGCCGTTCTGGATCTGCGCGATGGAGCCGACGGCGTATTCCCGACCATCACCGGGCAGTCTCATCACCGCCTGATGGCCGCCGTTCCGCTCCAAAAGCCCCTGGGTCACCTCGGGTCCTTCAATCCGGATCCGGGCATCCGCCGCCCTCCATCTGCTGTCCTCGAGAATCTCTACCCGGGTGGTCACCGGCCGTTTGGAATCGCCGGTCCCCTCCCGGACAATGCGGATCGCCTCGGCATCATCCAACAACCGCCCCTTGAGCTGGCCCGGACCCTCAAACATCTTAAACTCGACGGCGGTCCGGGTGTTCCTGCCCTCGATCAGATGGAACTCCTGCCCCAGGAAGCCGACCACCCCGTTCTCAAAGGCCTTGCCGTTCCTGCTCTCGAGCCGGAAGGTGGTGATCTCGTCGATCTTGGCGATGAACTCGCGGCCGGAATTGAGCTTCAAGACCGGGACCTGCGCCTTGTCCAGATCCTGGAACTCTCCGCCGGCCTGGCTCACCATCAGCCGACCATTCTGGAACTTGAAAGCCAAGGCCTCGGTTTGGAGGAATAGCTGGTCGCCGTTCTCACCCCGGCGCAGCGCCGTCCTCCCATTCCCATCTGCCAGCAGATAAAATTCCTGGCCTTCCCGGACGAACGCATTGAGGAGCGCCACCCGATGAACGATCACTTCCTTGTCCCCCTCCGTCAGGACGAATCTGGACTCCAGCACCTGATGAGTGACCGGATCGATCTTGCGCTGCTCCTCAATGACCGCCTGGGTCCGGGTCCCATCCTTCTCAATCAGGTCCACCCGCTGGAAATGGCTGTCCACCTCGCCGAACCGGGTCAGGTGGCTCGTGAAGGTGTCCGTCTCCTTGTCGTACTTCTGGGTAATCAGCTTGTCCGGATCCCCGCGCAGGAGGAACCGGCCGGCGGAATCCAGGACCACGCCGGTCTGGTTGATCCTGCCGCTTTCCCCTTTGTTGAGCTGGATCAGGATCTTGCCGCTGCTGCCGTCGTTCAAGACCAGATCCTTGACCAGCATCGCCCCTTCGGCCACCGGTCGCCCGTTGATCACTCCGATGATCTCCTGGCGGTCTCCGCCGGCGTTGAGCTTCTGGTTTTGATCGAACTGGCCGTCGTTGAGCTTGAAGTGGCGCTCCAGATCCACCGTCTTGATCCCGGAGTTGCCGGTTAGCGCAGACGGGTCCTTCCGGAAGGCCTCCTGCTCCGCCTGGGTCAGGAGGTGGGCCTCCACACGCCCTTCGATGGCATAAGCATCGGTGATCGGCCCCTTGAAGAACGCTTCCAGCCCATTGGCGTATCGGATGCCGGTCACGCGGGCCACGTTCTTATCCCCCTCCTTCTGGAACTGGATGTCGATCTTCACCTGGGTGAGGGTCCCATTGACGAACATCTGTCCCCGAATGTTGGTGATCTTGTCCTTGCCCGCCTCGGCCAGGATGCCGTAGAGCCGGCCCTCGATCGGAACCTCCACCCGCCGGCCTTCCACCCAGCCGCCGGTGGGCCGCCCGGAACGATCCGTTTTCCGGAACTGGGCGCTGTCTACCCGGCTGAGATCGATCCCGCCCTTGTCGTCCACCCGGCTGAAGGTCCGGCTGATCACCCAGACCGGCTTGCCCCCCTTCTCGGAGATGAACAGGTCCGGCCGGGTGCCGGTAACCACCCGCTGTCCGCGGGCCTTCTCCAGATCGGCCGGGTCGACCCGGACCCGGTTGACGATCTTGCCCTTCTCGTCCAGGCCGATCCGATTGATGACGTTGATGACGTCCCCTTTGTCGGTGTAGGCCCGGCCTTTCATCTCCAGGCCGGCGGCGGCGATCGCCGACCGGGGGCCCTGCGGGCCGAACAAGGTCACCTTGCCGGCCTCCACGAAGGTCAGGTTCCCTTTCTTGTCCTTGTCCACCAGGATCTGGTAGCCGACCAGGCGGGCCACCCCCTCCTTGTCGATCTCGTAGACGCCCCGGACTCCGGAGCCCCTTTTGCCATCCGGAAGGTACCCCTTCACCTTCCGGTCCCAATCGGTGACCAGCCGGTCCCCCGGCTTCATCCCCTCGATGCCGAACTCCCCGGGGCTGAACGATTCCGGCAGATCCAACGCCCCCGCCGGCTTGCCGTTGCGGTGGATGTAAACTTGCCCGCCGACGATCCAGATCTGCAGGCCATCCTTCCGCTCAGGGCCGGCCCCCATCGGGCCCACCCCGCGGCCGGCCCGGGTGCCCGGGAAATACCGCTGGCCCAGGGCCAGGACCTGCGCGGCCACTCCTCCGATGAACATCTGCATCGTCGCCTTGAACAGATTCCCCAGGGCTTGGCCAAACTCCTCGGGGGTCATCTTGTCCGCGTCCCGAATCAGGTTCACCAGGCCGGTCAGGAAGAAGCCGTTTGCCGCCGCGAAGACTCTCCAGAAAACGGCCCCCATCTGGTTGAGGAAGGCCATCCCGTTCTGGCTCTGGGAGAGGTTGGCCCAGAAGCTGTTGACCATCTGCTGGTAGAAATCCCCCACGAGACTGGTGAAGCTGGCGTAGAAGTTGGCCATCAGCTCGGTAAACTGGTTGCCGTAGGCGTTGCCGAAGGCCTCCTGAAGCATCTGGGTCATCTGCTCGAAGGTGACCCCGTGCTGGTTGGCCAGGTTCTGGAACAGGGCGACGACCGCGTTGTAGAGGTTGGGGATCACCTCGGCCAGCGCCCAGACCCCGCCGCCCATCATCTGGTCCGGGTGGAAGACGATGTTCAGGGAAGCGAACAGCCCCTGGAAGTTGGTCCAGTTCCAGTTGTTGACGAAGGCCGCGTAGAGATCCATCCGGTGGCCTTCGGCGTAGCCGGCCCACAGATCGGCCCAGAATTCCCCGAACTGATCCTTGTATTCCCCTGCATGATCCTTGCCCCAGCCGCCGCTGTCCAACACCTTCCCCGTGTATCCGGTCATCCGGGCGTTGGGATCGTACTGCCAGGAGGCGTACCGGGTGACCCAGACCGTCTCCCCATTGGGCCGGGTCACCAGGAGAGCCGGCTTGACGGTGTGCTCCACCACCACCCAATCGCCAGGTCTCCGCTCGACAAAAACCAGGACCTTGGAGTATTCGATGCCGTCGTACCAGACCGTCCGCCTCTGGCCCCGGATGACCACGTCGTAGTACCAGCCGGTGGAGACGTAGGTCTCGTAATCGTCGGCGTAGAAGGTGGCGTCCCGGTCGAAGCCGTAATTTCTCGGGTCGAAATCGGCGATCGGGCGGGGCCCGTTGTAGAAACGCTCTCCGGCCTCCGTGCTTCGGGTGATGACGTTCTTTAAGACCGCGGTCTTGAAGTCGTAGGTGTAGCGGCTGTCCTCTACCGTGTTGGAGTAAGTATCCCGCGTGAGGGATCCCATCTTCTCTCTGGCGACCGAATGTTTGTCGGTGACAGTGCTCTTGATCCTCCACTGGCCGCTGGCCTGGGCAACCTCCTTGTCATAATCGTCGATGATCCTGGAGGCCACCAGCCCGTCCTGGGACCAGCTTTCGGTCGTGTGGATTCCCTGGGCGGTCTGGGGGTGGCCGTATTGGTTATAGCGGAAGTTGATGGTGGTGGCGGTCAGGGAGCCGGAGGCATCCACCAGGCTGTGGGTGAAGACGCTCGAGCTGCTGTCCCGGAGATGGTTATTCCCGTAGTAGGAATCGTGAATGTCGTTGATGACCTCGTTGAAGTTGACCGAATGGGCGTAGGCGTCGCGGCCGACCGTCCGCGCCTTGCCCTGCGCCCCCTTCTGCAGGGAAGGATAGACCTTGAACCGCCCGCCGTACTCCGGGGCCGGAATGTAATAGGGCCGGCCGCCCCCCACCCCCCCTAAGCCGGTCTCCCAATCATCGCTGTTGGGGTCCTCCGATCCGCCGGTGTACCGGTACTGGATGGAGGCCGGCTCAATCGGGGAGCCATCCTTCCAGGTGCCGGAGCCGGTCACCGCGGAGGCCCCGTCATCGGAGCTGGTGTAGATGACTTCTTTCCCTTCGGAAACCAGCGCCTTGCCGTACAGAATGACGTACCGGTCCTTGGTCTCTGTCCGGGAATGGTTGAAATGGGCGGCATCCTCCCCGATGGCGATGCTCTCGGCGCTGGCGGCCGTCAGGATCGGGGCGAACCGGCGCTCCGCGACCAGCGGGTCCCGGGTGTAAAGGTTGAGGATCGTGTTCTCAGTCTTGGAGAAGGAGCTGTCGATCCCGTTGGCGATGGTGATGGAATGGCTGCGCCAGACGACACCGCGGCCGGCCTTGTCAATCACCTCCTGGTCGGCGGTGTCCTGGGTGATTATGGTGGTGTCGTAAAAGAGCCATGGATCGTACACCTTCGTCGTGTAGGGGCTATAGGCGACCGCCCGGAGGATCGCGTTGCCGTCGTAGGTGTTGGACACCACCTGGCCTAGCGTGATCGTCCGGGAGGTGTCCGGATGCCGGGTGTAGGTGTCGCTGATCGTCTTGGCGCCCAGGGCCCGGCCCATGATCACCGTCCAGATGGTTCCGGTCAACGTGTTGGATGTCTCCAGCAGCGCTCCCCGGGTGAAGGTGATCCGCCCGACCCCGCCGGTTGGCCCTTCGATCTGCCATTCCCGTTCCGGCGTGGCGGCCGAGAGCAGACCCGGGCTCAAGGAGACTGCCTCGTCCATGGCGGAGAGCAGGTGCGTCGTCTGCGCGTCGTGCTTGTAGGAAACGTGGCTCTCCTCGGCCACGTTGCGGCCGTCCAGATGCCAGCCCATCGACTTGGAGTCCACGTCCTCGGCCAGCGGCCTGTTCTTCGTGACCAGATACCGGGACTGAACCAGCTGGTAGCTCTCATCTCCCCAGTAGCCCCAGGAGATGGTCCGAGTCCCCTTCTGCCCGTAGGCGGAAACCTCCAGGCCGGTCCCGAACCGGTCGATCATGATCCGGTTACCGGCGTTCACGTCCGCCCCGCCCCGCTCCCAGGGGAAGGGGGCGCCGCTGTCCCGGACCGCGGCGTAGGCGATTCCCCAGCGGGAGGCCTCCTCATGCGCCCCGGTCATGCGGGTGGTATTCAAGTCCCAATCTTGACGCAGGATCGTCTGAGTGATCGAGTAGGTCCCCTCGACGCTCTTGGCCTCGGTGTGGGTCCGGACCTCCGTCACGATGTCCCGGTCCTTGACCGCCCCCAAGTCCCGGTAGTTTCGGGTATGCGTGAAGCTGGTGGCGGTGTACCGGTCCTCGCTGACCGTCAGGCTCCCCCGCACGCTGACGCCGGCATCGAACTTGCCGTCGTAGTCGATGTCGGCCGGGTGGTTCATGAAGGCGGCCCACTCCACGTCGCTGAAGTAAACCTCCAGGTCGGAGATCCGCGTTTTGTGGGTCTTCTGGTCATAGCCGGTCCAGGTGCCGGTCCTCTGTCCGGTCCGGCCGCCGCCAAGATCGAGAGTGAAGCCGGAGGCGAACTCCGCCTCGATGAGGGCCCGGTCGCCGTCTCCGATCCGGTAGCCGGAGCCGCCAGGCGGGGAGTCCTCGGCCGGATCATCCGGGTCCCCGGCCCGGACACGGAGCATCCCGGTGTAGGTCCAGGAGCCGAAGGCATCCCGAGTCTTGCTCAAGGTTCCGGCGATCTCGGCGGCGTCGCCTCCGCCGCCTAAGTTGAACGGCTGCGCTCCGGGGATGCCGGGGATCACGTCCGCTTCCGAGGCAAACGGGAAGAACTCGGCCAGCTTCAGGGGGGCGTCCTTGGCCTCCCACAGGTGCCGGGCGAACTCAACGCCAGTCCGAGGATGGACGTATTTCGGGAAGTCCCCGATCTGGCTGTCCAGTTTGTTGGTGTATTGGTTCTCCCGGATGGTCCAGGAGTCGGTCACCGACTGGTCGAAGGAGGTGGCGTGAATCCGGTCGTCGGCCCGGACCACCAGCCCCTGGCCGTAGGTGACCAAGTAAGTGTTGAAGCTCTGGGTGGTGCTGACCGTGCCGGTCCACTCCTTGGTGACGCTCACGGTGGGGCTGGACTCGTGGACCTTCTTAAGCATCTGCTTGCCGGCTTTCAACGTCAGCGGGTGGACGTACCGGAACCGGCTGGCGGCCTCGACGTTGGGCAGGGCAGCGGCCAGTTCCGCCCCGGTGACCTTGCCGTCGAAGCGCATCGCCGGCGTGATCTCTTCCCCATCCGTCAGCACCTGCTGGACCACCTGATTGACCGTGTTGGTGCTGCCGTCAAACAGGGCGGTGGTGGAAGAGGTGGCGATGGTCTGAGGCATTACCTTGTCGCTGATGGCCGCCGGGCTGAAGTAATCGTTGGCGACCAGGCTGCCGGTGACCGATCCGAAAGCATCCACCGTGCGGGTGGTAACCCGGTTTCTCATCGGGCCGGGGTACTCTTCCCCGACCCAGATCCGGCGGGTGGTCTGCTTGTCGTACTTGTGCTTCAGGAAGGAAGAGGTGTTGCTGACCGAGTCGTCGAAGGAGAGGGTCCGGCTGGCGGTCGTCTCCCTAGCCATCAGGAACCGGCCCTGGATCGCCCCGTACCGGTTCTGGGTGAGGGTCTGGGTCCGGGTACCAAAGATGTCGAGGGTCAGGGTCGGGGTGCCGACGCCGGACAAGCTGTCTCCCCAGGAAGCGGTCAGGGTGATCGGCTGTTCAATCTGGGATTTGGGCAGGTACTTGTACGCCGTGCCGGTGGCTGGATTCATGTACTTTTGCTTGGCCTCGTCGATCTCCGAGGGAACCCACAGGCCCAGCCCCACATCCGGCAGGTCCTCTTTCCTCTCCCAGCCCTCGGTGTATTCGGTCTTCAGGAGCAGGCGGCTTTCCTGGCGCAAGCCGGCGACGTCTCGGCTGACGGTGAAGGAGTCGGTCAAGGCGGTCGTTGGCAGTTCCCCCGCACGAGCCGGGGTGCCGGGCAGGGCCCGGTTGAGGGCGACCGAGTTGAAATAGCCGAGCCGATCGGTCGTCTGGGTGAAGTTGGCGGTCAGGTCCCCAAAGGGACTGCGGGTAATCGTCAGCGACCCGGGCCCCGGGATGTCGAATCGGTCCTGAGTACCAAAGGAGCCGGATTTGTCGAAGTCCATCTCGAAGGTGGCCTCCGAGAGAGGGTGGTCGGTCTGCAGCCGGCCGAAATAGCTGGGCCCGCCCATCATGTAAGAGGTGCCCGGGATCGGATCTTGGCTGTCGGCAAACACCTGGCCGTCCACCGTCTCCACCAGCACCCCGGTCGAGTCGAAGATCCCGTCCACTTTATGGTCCATCCGGTCCGGGTTCGTGAAGCCGCTGCCCTCCGTCAGATCGGTCCTCTTAAGGTCCACGGGCGTTGGCGCGGTCTTGAACAGGCGGGCGTCCTGCCCGTCCACGAAGATCTGTTCCGAGGTGGGCCGGGAGAACCTGTTGACCGCCTCCGACCGGTCCCAGATCTGGTTCAAGTCGAAGGTGAGCGTCTCCTTGGTGGTCACGCTGCTGCGGATGACCTTCCGGCCTTTCAAGAGGTAGTACAGGTGGGAAGTGACCATCGTCTGCCGGTTCTCCAGCGGGTCCTCGACCGTGTGGGTGACCGCCCCGGCGAAATCGAAGAAGAGCTGGCCGTTGCGGCTCACCGAGTATTCCGTCTCCGGCAGGGTCATGCCGTTTCCGAAGTAGGCCAGCCGCTCCTGGGCCGGCAGGGGAAGATCGGAGACCTTCCAGAGCAGGCCGATGTAGATCTTCGGCCCGCCGGGGAGATGCTTGGTGTACGGGTTGAGGAACCGGTCCTTGATTTTGTATAAGCCGCCTCCCTGCTCCTCCAGCAGGTCGGTCCTCTTTAAGGCCTCGAGCCATTCGTAGGTGGCCGGATTGTTGGGATCCAGGTCCCGGATCGATTCCTCGCCGGTGGTCCAGAGGTTCTTGTTGACGATCTTGGTCTCCAGGACCTGGAGATCCACCATCCGGCTTAAGGTGGTGACCTTCTCGGTGTCCACCTTGGAGGCCTGCTTCCGAATGAAATGGACCTGGTCGATCCTGCTTTCGGTGGTATTGCCGAACAGATCGGCCGTCCGGGCGATGGTCTTCTCCCCGGTCTTGGAGTCCCAGGCTTCCACCCGGGTGAGCAGGCCCCGGAAGATCTTCTTATCCGGATTGGCCGGGTCCACGAACCGGGACTGCAGGGTCCCGGCCTCGTAGCCGTAATAGTCGGTCCGCTTCAGGTAGGCATAGGGGTCGTTCGGGTCGTCGGAAATCGTGACCGGCTCGGTGCCGTCCGAGTACCAGTAGCTGGTCCGCAGTTCGTTCCTCTCCTCGGAGCCGTCCAGGTTCTTCTTGAGGGTGTCCCGGCGATCGCTGACCAGCCGGTCCTGGTTGAAGATCACCTGCAGGGTCTGGCTGACCTGCGCCACCGTCGCGTTCTCGAACAGGTCCCGGTCCCGGTTGTTCCCGTTCTCGACCCAGGCGTCGGTCAAGGCCCCCAGGAAATCGAACCGGCCGTCCGGCCCGTCCAGCGGGCGGCCGTCCGGCCCATTCCTCTGGGTGTCATGGAAGAAGGCCCGGAACTCCCAGCGGCCCCCCTTCTTGACCACCAGATCCAGGTCGTCGTCCCGGGCCGCCAGCTCATCGGCCGTGTACTGGTTGATCCGGGTTGTGTACTGATAGCGCTTCTGAAGGTCCTGCTCGCTGATCGTGCCGTCCCACTGGTACGACTTGGTTTGAATCCGGTTCTCCAAGATCCGGGCGGTGGTGCGGCCCAGGACCGTCCAGGTGTTGGCGACCCGGTTCAAGGTGGGGGCGCCGAAGGTGTCCATCGAGAAGGAGAGGGAGCCGGTCTGCTCCAAGGCGTCCTGCTCATCCCCATCCCAGTTGTCGTCGAATCGGCCGGTCACCTCCTGGCCGTTGATGTCCTTGCCCAGCACCATCGTCTCGGTCATGGAGACCGGCAGGTCCCGGGCCTCCTTCATCAGGAGGAAGCCGTCGGCTCCCTTGGCGTAGTCGAAGAAGGTTTTAGACAGGGAGAGGCCGCGGCCCCCATCGGCCGCCAGATCCTGGCTGGTGGAGGCCTGGGTGGAGTCCTCGATGATGCCGGTGGCGTACTCGTACCGGTTGATCGTCTGGTTGAGGCCGTAACGATGGCTGCCGTCGAGGGCCTCGATCGTCCGGCTGGTGGCGACCGCCTCCCGGGGCTTGGGCGAGCCGTTGTAAACCATGTAGCCGGAGGAGCCGTCCTCCCGCAG
>CAYJTC010000009.1:25038-31381 GCA_964372955.1 uncultured Planctomycetia bacterium
GCCTGGCTTGACGATGCTGGCCCGGATGCCGCCCCCCTCCACGTAGTTGGTGGTCTTGGCCAGCGTGGCGGGGCTCTCGGTGCCGGTGGTGTAGACGTTCTCGGAGAGACTGTGGTTGATGTTCCGGGCGCCGGTGTACTCCAGGCCGGCTCCCAGCGTGGCGATGCTAAGCCCCTTGGCCACTCCGTGGAAGATCTGGTAGTCGGTCCGGGTCAAGGAGACGGTCTGGGTCCCCTCGATGTTCCAGCCGGTCGTGTAGGCCCCTGTCGTCCCGGGAGGCGGGGCCTGCGGCGGACCGAACGGCGGAATCCCGCCTTCCTCCCCGCCATCATCCTTGCCGTTGAAGTTCAGGTCGATGTAGTCGACCACCTTCCCCTGTTTGGCCTCTTTGAGAAGGCCGAACCAAAGCCGCGGCTTCTCGCCGGCCCGCAGGGCGGTGTTCAGGTACCGCCCGCGGTCCTTGTCCCTGACCTGCGGCAGAGCCTCAGCCAACTCCTCGTCGCTGACCTGCCCGTCCCCGTCTGTGTCCACCTGCTCCGCCTTGGTGTAGTTGAACCGCTCCAGCGATTCGGTCTTCCGGTAGGCCCCCTCCAGGGAGCGGGTGGTGGTGAGGTTGCGGACCTCGGCCAGGAACGGGGCGAAGTTCCGGATCTCGTACTTTTCAATCGGCTTGGAGACCGACTCCTCCCCGAACGGATCGGTGGCCCTCAGCTCTTTCTGAGTGGTGACCTCTTCCAGGAGCCCTCCCGGCCGATCCGGATTATCCGAATCCGGGGAGGCGGTGTATTTCTGGAGGCGGAAGGTGTCCGCCCGCCTTAAGGACAGATCCAGATCCACTCCGACGGTGAGAATCCTTTGCTCAGTCAGCTTGGCGTTGCCGTGGAAGATGGCGAACTTCTCGACGATCGGGTTGGAGGCGGCCGGCAGATCTAGGGAGCTGGTCCAAAGCTGGCCTTTCGTCTCGTTGCCGAAGGCGTCCCGCTCGTAGGTCCCGGTCGCCCCTTCCACCCCTGGGATCGCCAGCCCCTGCGCCTGGGCGCCCAGCAGGGCCCCCGCGAAGTTGAACTTGCCGTCCCCGTCGTAGTCGAAGAAGGCCAGCCGGAAGCCGCCGCTGGGCTTCACCCAGTCCGTGGGGCCGATCGCCGCGATTTCGGCGGCGGTCGCCTCGTTGCGCCGGGTCGCGTACCGGTTGGTCTGCTTGCGCAGTTGGCGGAGGAATGTCCCCTCGTTGGTCCAGCTGATCGAATCGGTGGTGGCCTCCGTGACCCGGGCGATCGTCTTCTCGTAGATCTCGTATTTCTGGGTCGTCCGGGTCAGCCCGAAGTTCTCGAAGACATCCAGGCTGGCGGACAAGGGCCCGGCGTGGGAGACGCTGTCGGCCGGGTCGATATCCCCGTCATGGTTCAAGTCCCACTTCAGCGTGTTGTTGCCCCAGACGAACAGGGAATCCTCTTTCAAGGTGACGGTCAGATCCGCCGGAGTCTTCATCACCAGAATGGTGCGGCCGTCGGAGGTCTGCTGGGCCTCATAATCGTTCTGGGTGCCGCTCAAGGAGACATTAAGGGCCCCGTCCATCTGCCGGGCGCCGGCGTCCTGGCGCTGGGTGTTCCGCTCCAGCCGGCCGGCGTCGAACTGGTACTGGGAATCGGTGGTCGCGATGACAAAGGTCCTTCCGCCGTCCAGGGAATCGATCGTCCGGCTGCGGGAGTCGGCATGCTCCGACCGGGCCGTTCCGTTGAAGATTCGGTACCGGGTCTTGGTGAGCGTCTCCGATTTCTCCTGGAGCACGCTGGTGGTGTAGGTGTAATACCCGGCCGGGCTGGTTTCCCCGGGGTCCTGGGTGTCCCAATCATCGTTCCAGTCGAACGCTCCCACCACCGACTCATCTTCCGTCTTGTAGAGCAGACCCAGCCAAATCCGGCCGGTGCCCGGATTGACCAGCCGGGCCTTAAACGAGCCGCCCACCACATAGTTGGTGGTCTGGCCGAGCTGATCCGGGGTCTGGGTGCCGTCGGTAAAGAGACTGCGGCTCTTGCCCTGGCCCGTGGTTTGGGTCCCCTCCAGCTGAAGCCCCTCGTTGAGGGTCTCGGAAACTTCAGGCCGGGCCGCGCCCCGGATGATCAGGTATCCGGACTGGGTCCGGCCCCGTGTCCGGTTGCCGGTGGCCTCCAGGGTCAGGGCCCAGCTTCCCTTGCCCGGCTGCAGCCCGCCGGTGCCCCGATCCCAGTTGAAGATCCCGATCAAGGAATCGCCGGTGAAATCCTTCGCCGGATCGATCGTTCCCTCGGCCACCGACATGAACAGTCCCACCCAGGAGCGGTCCTGGCCGTTGTAGTAAAGATCCCGGTCGGCCGGCCGGACCATCGCCAGATCCTGGTCTTTGTCTTGCCTCTTCTGGCTGCCGTCGGTGTATTGATTGGCCAGCCGGGAGATCTGCCGGCTCGTGGTGCCGTCGACCGCGATGCTGCCGGACCGCCGCTGGACTTGGGTCGCGAAGTTCCGGTTGATCATCAGGGTGTAATCGGATTTGATGTGGGTGACCGACACCTCGTTCATGATGCCGATGGAGATCTCGGCGGCCCCCGCGGCCAGCGCACCGGCCTGGTACAGATCCCCCAGCAGTCCGCCAGCCAGCGCGGTGAAGGTGTTGGAGCCGATGTTCAACGGGGAAAGCTCCGCGGCGGTCAGGGCTTGGTCCGCCGCTTCGGTGATCACCATGGGGTTCGCGGCATTTTCAAATTTGAAGCCGATCTTCCGGGCCGAACGGCTGAGGTTGCCGGCCAGATCCAGGGAACCGCCGTAGTTGAAGCTCTCTTTGACCCGCGTCATCACCCCGCCGACCACCTCCAGCGTGCCGGTCTGGATGTAGGCCGACAGGTCGTTGAAGGCACTGGTGGAAACTCCGATGGAGCCGTCCCGCTTGGGAGCCCCGCCTCCCCAGTTCTCCGAGCCCAGAACCTGCAGCATCGCGGTGTCGGACAGGTCGTAGAGAGCGGCCACCGGGGCCAGCTCCTGGGAAGTCAGCCGCGCTTCCCGCGAGGCGGTCATCCGGGCCGGAAGCGCATTGTCGAAGCGGTTGACCTGCCGGCGCGCCGACAGGGAGAAGTTCCCGAACGCATCGCCGGAGGCGTTGTAGCCCAGCGTTTCCGGCGAACGGGTCTGGTTGCCGGGGATCGCCTCCAGGAGGGTCGTCTGGAGGAAAACCCCTTTGGTCTCCATCCGGTCCCAGGACACTCCGAAAGCCCCTTCTTTGGCCGGGGCCGCTCCCGCCCACAGGACGGGACCCAGCATCCGGCTCATCAGGGCGCCGGAGATGTCGTGGCCGGCGGCTGTAAACGGAGCGATCTCGGCGGCGGTGAGTTTGGCCTCGGCGGCGGCGGCGATCTTGGACTGATATCGCGGATCGAAGCGCCTGTTCACCCGGCGGGCCGACATCGAAACCAGGCCGGAAAGGTCGTCGCTTCCGGTATAGCCCAAGCTGGTGGGAGTCCGGACCTGATTGCCCGGCACCACCTCCCGCGTGCTCATTTCGAGGAAAGCGCTTCGTCCGCCGAAGATCTCCCGCGACATCCCGAACGATCCTTCCCGGGTCGGGGCGTGGGAAGCGGAAGACCAGAGGTCGGTGCCCAGGAGCCGATGGAGGGTCGGGTCGCTCAGGTCATAGCCGGCGGAGACCAAAGGTCGGATTTCGTCGGCGGTCAGCAGCGCCTCCCGGGCGGCGGTCATCACGGTCGGAAGATCGGCGCGGAAGCTGTTCTTCACCTCCTGGACGAAGAGGCTCAAGGTGGCGGCCAGATCCTCGCCGCCGTTGTAGCTCAAGCTGGTGGGCACCCGGGTGGCGAACCGGCGGACCACCTCGATATGTCTGGCCTGAATGAAGCCGCTCTTGCCTCCCAGCGGATTCTTCAAGGTCCCGAAGGAGCCGGCGATCGCGGGGGCCCCGCCGGTCCAGAGATCGGGCCCCAGAATCCGGCTCATCGTGGCATCCGAGACGTCGTAGCCGGCGGTCGCCAGCGGGGCAATCTCTCCGGCGGTCAGTTTCTCTTCGATGGCAAGGGCTAGCGCCATCGGGACCGCCGCCTCAAAGCGGTTACTCACCCGCCGGGCGGTGAGGGTGAAGATGCCGGCCGCGTCCAGATTTCCCTGGTAGCTTAAGGTGGCCGGGGTGCGGATCTGGTTGACGGCCACCAGATCCAGGACGCTCTGCTGCAGGAATGCATCCCGGCTGCCCAGCCCCCGATCAGAGGAGACTCCGAACACCCCTTTCTTAGCCGGGGCCCGGGCCGCCGGATCCCAGAGGTCCTTACCCAGCATCGGGTTGAGTGTGGCGTTGCTGAGGTCGTAGCCGGCGGTCTCCAACGGCTTGATCTCCGCCCAGGTCAGTTGGGCCTCCTCGGCGGCATCGATCTTCAGGACCAGGGCCCCGTTGAAGGTGTTCTCTACCCGGCGGACCGAGAGGGTACTCACCTCCGCCATGTCCTCGCTGCCGGCGTAGACCAGGGTCCGCGGGGTGCGGGTGTAATTGGCCACCGGAATCTCGATCACAGCGGCGCTGATGGAATAGTTCTGTGCGCCGGAGGCATCCTTCGAAGCGGAGAAGGCGCCGGCCAGTTTCGTGGCGCTGCTTCCAGAATCCCAAAGATCATCTCCGAAGATCTTCTTCATGAGCGGGCCGGAGATGTCGTGCCCAGCCTGGGAAAGAGGTTTCAGTTCCGCGGCGGTCAGGCGATCCTGGGCAGCAGAATCGATCTTCAGCTTGAAGACCGGGTTGAACCGGTTGTTGATCCGCTGCGCCGAAAGGGAGACCGTGAAGACCGGGTCCAAGGTACCGGAGTAAGTCAGGGTCGTCGGATTGCGCGGCTGATTGGCCACCGCCATCTCAAAGGTCCGGGCAGTCAGTGAATAGCCCAGCACCCCCACCGCGTCCTGGCTGACGCCGAAAACCCCTGCCAGAACTGGCGCGCCGCTAGAGAACAGGCCAGTCCCCATCACCTCCGGTGCCTTCGACAGATCATAGCCGGCCTGGCCCAGGATCGCCACCTGCTGGGCGGTCGCCTTTTGGTCCTCCATCCGGGTGATCTTGGCCTTAAAGGCCCGGTCATCAAAGAAATTCCGGGTCGTGACGACGGAGAGGTTGTAGGTGGCGGCGACATCCACCGCGCCGCTGTAGGTGGTGGTTTCCAGGATGTTCACGATCTGAGAGGCAACCGCCTCATACAGCCGGGAGGTCACCGAATAGCCCAGCCCCTGGGCCCAATCGGACTGCACCCCGAAGGTGCCGGCCAGCTTGGGCAGGCCGCCGGCCATCAGCCCGGAGCCCATCACATCCGGCGCCTTCGACACATCGTGCCGCGCGGCCAGAATGTCCATCTGGGCCTGCGTCACCACCTTGTCCAGCCGCTGGGTGATCTTCAATTTGAGCACGGGGTCCTGGTAGAGGTTCTCAAAAGTCCCCACCGACAGGGAGTAGTTCTTGGCCGCGTCCAGGCTCCCCGCATAGGTGGTCTCCTCCCGAATCGCGTCCTGGTTGATCACACGGCTCATGTCATGCAGCCGGCGGCTAAGCGTGTAGCTGATCCCGTTGGACCAATCTACCTGCACCCCGAAGGTCCCCTCAAACCTCGGCAGGCCGCCGGCCATCAGGCCAGACCCCAGCACGTCCGTCGCCTGCGACACGTCGTGCCGCGCGGCCAGAATGTCCATCTGGGCCTGCGTCACTTTCTTATCCCGCCGATCCGTGATCTTCAACTTGAAGGCGACGTCTTCATATCTATTCTCCACCGAACCGATCGCCAAGGAATAATCCTGCGCTGAACTTAATCCCCCACTGATCGTCTCCGTTTCCAAAACCCTTGGCTGGTTGTAAACAATGTCAGACAGGTTCGCCGCCAGAATGTAGCTCTGTGAAGCATCCCAGCCCCTTGTGGCTCCAAACGACCCCTTCCGGACTAAGACCGACCCATCGTGAACCCCGCCGCCCATCACCTGCTTGATCCGGGCCGGGTCCACATTCACCCCGGCCGCCGCCAAGATCGGCAGCAACGGGGTGGCGAAGTCTTCCGTGACGGAAGTCAGCTTGAGCTTCAGGGCTGCGTCGTAGCCGCGCAGAGTCCGAACCCCAGAGACCGTGTGCTCGTCCGCTAAGCTGATCGTGCCGCTGATCTGGTCGGTCTTTAAGAGCCGGCCCTGGTTGGCCACCACATCGTAGTCGCCTAAGGCGTTCATGTACTGGTCCGTCCCATCCCAGGCTTTCGTGGCGCCAAAAGAACCGCGACGAACCAGCTTCACCCCATCGTGAACCCCGCCGCCCATCACCTGCTTGATCCGGGCCGGGTCCACATTC
>CAYJTC010000010.1:0-31208 GCA_964372955.1 uncultured Planctomycetia bacterium
TGCGGCAGGAGGCCACCGGCCAGATCCAGTTCGATGACTACATCAATATCAAAGATTAGACCGGTCCTGGCGACCTTGGCGCGGCTGGCGATCACGGCCGGCGCCTTCGCTTGGATCTTCCGGACGGTGAACTTGGCTTCCCTTCGAGCGGCCCTGGGCCGCGCCGATCCGAGGTGGCTGGCGGCCGCCGTGGCGACCTTTTTCCTGGCGCAGTGGGTCTGCATTGAGCGCTGGCGCCTGCTGGTTCCCCCTCATCCGGCCTTGACCCGGCCCTTTTTGACCCGCTCCTTTTTCGTCGCCTGCTTCTTCAACAGCTTCCTCCCAACGACGGTCGGCGGAGACGTGGTCCGAGGCTACGATCTGATCAAGGCCACCGGAGAATGGCGGGGGTCGCTGGCTTCGATCCTGGTGGATCGGCTGCTGGGCTTGACCGGGTTCCTCCTCTTCGCGCTGATCGCCTGGTTCACCTTTTCCCCCGCCCGAGAAGATCCGATGATCCGGAGCGCTTTCTTAGGGTTTTGCGGGCTGGTGGCGGTCACCTTCGCGGTGCTGGGCTCCCGCCGAATCTTGGGGGCTAGCTTGCGCCCATTCGGGAAGATCGGGCTGGGCCAACTTCAGTCCCACGCCCGGCAGTTTCAGGAATCTCTCTTGGCTTACCTGCGCCAGCCCCGCCGGCTGCTGGCCGCTTTTGGGGTCGGCCTGGGGGTTCAGTTTCTGGCGATCGGAACGTTCGCGGCAATCTCCAACGCCCTGCATCTGCCGGTCCCGCTGGCGTTCCTGATCATCGTAGTCCCCATCGTCATGACCCTCTCGCAGCTTCCCATCTCGCTTGGCGGCTGGGGGATCCGGGAGGGTGCGACGATCTTTTTCTTCAGCCGGATCGGGGTAGGGGCGGCGGAGGCGCTGTCCCTGTCCTTCCTCAGCGGGGGGATCCCGCTCTTGAGCGGAGCGGTTGGGGCGATCCTGTTTCTGACGAAACGGAAGCGCCGTTAAGCGCTTCTCCGACGACAAACAGGGACCCCGTCACCACGACCAATCCGGCAGGCCCAGCCATCTCCCGGGCCCGCCCAAGCGCCTCCGAAACCGACTCGAACCTCAGAGGATCCGGATGCCAGGGGTGGAAAGCCGATGCCAGATGTTCCAGGGACTCCGCGCGAGGAACATCCGCTTTCGCGAGGATCAGCCGGCCGGCCCAGGGACCCAGAATCCGGGCCATCCCTTCCAGATCCTTACCGGTGGAAGCTCCAAACAGGAGCGTCACCGGACGGCCGGGAAGCAGGGTTTCAACCGTTTCCCGCAGAGCGGCGGCCGAAGCGGCGTTCTGCGCTCCGTCCAGCAGGATCGGCGGATTTCCCGGCACCCATTGGCACCGGCCCGGCCAACGGGTCTGGGCGATCCCTTCTCTCACCGCCCCTTCGTCAAAAAGTGCCTGGCACTTTTTGACGCTGAAGAGTTCCGCCATCCGGATGGCGACGGCCGCGTTGGAGATCTGGTGGGAACCGATCAGCGGGATGTTCAAGTCCCTGTATTCCCGGACCGGAGTTCGGAGGCAGACGCGGGTCCCTTCCAGGGAAAGCCGGGCCTCCTGAACGCCCACCTCTTGCTCGACGGAGTGGAACGGGGCTCCGATAGAAAGAGCTGCTTCCCTTAAGACGCGCATTGCCTCCGGAGACTGGGACGCCACCACCGCCGGCACGCCGGGTTTCAAGATACCGGCCTTCTCCCGGGCGATCGCCTCGATGGTGGAGCCCAGCTTGTCCATGTGATCCAGACTGATCGGAGTGATCGCCGTGATTTTCGGAAGCAGGGTGTTGGTGGCGTCCAGCCGGCCTCCCATCCCCACCTCCACCACCGCGACATCCACCTCTTGCAGAGCGAAAGCGATAAAGGCGCAGGCGGTGGTCACCTCAAAAAAGGTCAGATCCGGGGAGGCGAAAAGCCGAACCTGTTCGACCGCCGCTTCCAGCTCCTCCTCGGAAACCGGGCGGCCATTCACCTGGATCCTCTCCCGGAACCAAGACAGGTGAGGAGAGGTGTAGAGCCCCACCCGGAACCCGGCCGCCCGCAGGATCGAGGCGGCGAAGGCGCAGGTGGAGCCCTTCCCTTTCGTTCCGGCTACATGGAGGGTTGGATACCTGCGATGCGGGTTCTCCAAACGTTCCAGCAGCCGCTCCATCCGGTCCAGGGAAAAGGCCTCCGGGTACCGATAGGCAGTGAAGGTCTCGTAGTTCAGGAAGGAGTTGAGGTAGCTTATGGTTCCTTCATAAGTCATCGCAGAGACTCCCAGACAATCCTATCGTCTGATCAATGGCGGAAATGGCGCTCGCCGGTCAGCAGCATCGGAATCCTCGCCTTCTGGGCGACCCGGATCACCGCCGGGTCCTGGATCGAGCCGCCTGGCTGGACGATCGCCCGGACGCCAGCCCGCGCCGCGGCGGAGGGCCCGTCCGGTTTCGGGAAGAAGCCGTCGCTGGCCAAGACCGCTCCTTGGGCCCGGCGGCCGGCCTTGCTTAACGCCGCCCGGACGCTGTCCACCCGGCTGGTCTGGCCGGCCCCGATCCCAACGGTCCGCTCTCCCTTGGCGACGACGATCGCGTTGGACCGGGTGAACTTCGCCACCGTCCAGGCGAATTCCAGATCGCGGCGCTGGGCGGCGGTCGGCTTGGAAGCCGTGGCCTGCTTCCAGCGGGAGGGAGCCTGTCGGATCTCATCCGGATCCTGAAGAAGAAGCCCCCCGCCAATCTGTTTGATCTCCAGGCACCGCCTGCCTGAATGGAACGCCGTGGAAGGGGCCTCCAGGATCCGGAGATTCTTTTTGGATTGAAGCCGTTTCAGAGCCGCCGGCCGGTAGCCGGGGGCGATCAGGCATTCCAGAAACCCGGCCGCCAGGATCGCCTGGGCGGCTTTCAGATCCACCGGCCGGTTGAAGCCCACGATCCCCCCGAAAGCGGAAAGAGGATCGCAGGCGAAAGCCCGCTGAAAAGCGGCCGCCAGGCCCTCGGCGCAGGCGACCCCGCAGGGATTCATGTGCTTGATCACCACAGCGCAGGGGCGTTTGAAGGCCCCGGCCAGCTGGAGCGCGGCGTCCAGATCCAGCAGATTATTGAAGGAGAGCTCCTTCCCATGAAGCTGACGGGCCCCGCTGAGGCCGGCTTCACGACCGGAAGCTGAAGGCCACTGGTACCAAACCCCGTCCTGGTGAGGATTCTCTCCGTAACGGAGCATCTGCCGGCGGCGGACCCCCAGCACCATCTGGGGGGACCAACTTCGCTTCCCTCCGGCCCGGTGGGCCAGCACCTGTTGGATCACGCTGTCATAATAAGCGGTCTGGGAGAAAGCCTCCACCGCAAGCCGCAGGCGGGTTGCCTCGGAAAGAGCGCCCCGGCCGCGCCGCAGTTCCGCCAGGACCGCTGGATACTGCCCGGAGCTGGAGACCACTCCCACTGACCGGAAATTCTTCGCTGCTGAGCGCAGGAGAGCCATCCCGCCGATATCGATCTGCTCGATTAAGTCCGCCAGAGAAACGCCGCGCCGGCGGGCCGTCTCCTCGAAAGGATACAGGTTCACCACCACCAGGTCGATGAGCTTGAGTCCCAGGCGGCGGACCTGGGTCAGGTGGCCCCGGTCTTCCCGGCGGGCCAGGATCCCTCCATGCACTTTGGGATGCAGGGTTTTCACCCGGCCGGCCAGGATCTCCGGGAACCCGGTAAACTGGGCAATCTCCTTAACCGGGATCCCCTGTTCTTTGAGCAGGCGGGCCGTGCCGCCGGTGGAGATGATCTCGACCCCGAGCCCCTTTAAGCCCCGGACAAACTCCGCCAAGCCGGTTTTGTCGGAGACTGAGATCAGCGCCCGCTGGATTTTCTTCACCGTTGCCCCTCCACCCTTCGCCGCCTCAGGATTTCCATCAACCGGCGGGTGATCGGCCCCGGAAACCGGGCCCCGATTCGACGGCCGTCCGCCTGTCGGATCGGCAGGATTCCCATCAGCACATTGGTCAGGAACGCCTCCTGGGCGTTAAACAGCTCATGCCGAGTCAGCGGAATCTCCTTCACCGGAATCTTCAAGCGCCGCGCCGCGCGGATCACCTGCGCCCGGGTCACCCCTTCCAGAACGCCCAGCCAGGCCGGCGGGGTCATCAGCGCCCCCTCCCGGACCAGGAACAGATTGCTGATCGTCCCCTCGGTCAGATAGCCGTGGGAGCCCATCCGAAGGACTTCCGCCGAATCCCCGCCTTCCAAACGGGACAGAACCCCGTTGACCCGCTCCGATCCTTTGACCTGGGCCGTCCCGCCGGCGTTCAACGGCCACCGGGTCGGAACGGTCCGGACCGCGATTCCTCGTTGGATGACCGCCGCCGAATAAGGCAGGCCGGAACGCCGGTGGAGAATGAACCGGGGCCGCCCTCGGCGGCGGACAGCGATCCGGACGGTCCCTTCCCTAAGCCCTGCGGCCGCTTCTTCAAGCGCGCGGCGGATCGGGGATTCCTCGCAGGAAATCTCCAGCGTTTTCAAAGAGGCCTTCAGCCGGGTCAGATGCTCCTTCAGATGCAGGATTTTCCCATCCCTGACCCGGCAGGTCTCGAAGACCCCGGAGGCGTCGAAGGGCTCAGGAACAGGCGGCGACAGGAACCGGCTCAGTGTCTGTCCGCGGCTCGACATGGAATGCTTCCATCAAGGCCCGAAGCTTGTGAAGGGTCTCCTCGTATTCCCGGCCCGGATCGGAATCGGCCACGATCCCGGCCCCTCCCTGAATATGGACTACCCCGCCGGCGACGAAAGCGGTCCGGATGAGCAGATTGAAATCGATCTGGCCCGTAGCGCTGAAATATCCCAGCGACCCGGTGTACAGCTGGCGGCGGACCGGCTCCAGGGCGTCAATCACCTCCAGGCACCGGATCTTGGGGCAGCCGGTGATCGTCCCGCCGGGGAAAGCGGCCCGGATTAGGTCGAGGGGGCCAGCGTTGGGACGCAAGGTTCCCCGGACATTGGAAACGATGTGGATCACGTGAGAATATTCCTCCAGCGCCATCCACTCATCCACTTTTACCGAGCCGTATCGGCAGACCCTGCCTAAATCGTTGCGCTCCAGGTCCACCAACATCAGGTGTTCGGCCCTTTCCTTCTCATTTAAGATCAGCTCCTGGCGCAAGCGGGCCGTTTCCACGGCCGTGGACCCTCGGGGCCGGGTCCCGGCGATCGGCCGGGTCTCCACGCGCCTGCCCTCCACCCGGAGCAACCGCTCCGGCGAGGCGCAGACGATCTGCAGATCCCCCCAATCGGCGAAGGCGGCGAACGGCGAGGGGTTAATCCCCCTCAGACGCTGATACATCTCCCAAGGGGAGCTTTCCAACGGCGCGGAGAACCGCTGGGACAAATTCGCCTGATAGATCTCCCCGTCGGCGATAAACGCCTTCGCCTGGCGGACCATCGTCTCGAACGAAGCGCGCGTGTGAGTGGCCAAAACCGGTGGAGGGTGGAGGGCGGAGGGCGAAGGGAAGGAGTCAGCTTCACCCTTCACCCTTAACCCTTCACCTGCTTTTGGGGAGCGGGTCACCCGGCGCAGAAGCGCCTCAGCTCGGGCGAGCGCCTCCCCATAAGCCCGATCCGGATTCTCCCCAGGCCGGGCCAAGACGACAGCCCAGAGTTTTCCCTCCAGATGGTCTAACGCAACGACCTGATCGCAGAATAGAAAGCCCAAGTCCGGAAGGTTCAAGTCGTCCTGGGCTTTATTGAAGAAGGTTTCGAAGTAGCGGTAGGCATCGAACCCGAAGAAGCCGACCGCCCCCCCGACAAAGGGAGGCAGGCCCGGCACCCGGACTGCCGCGGATTCTTTCAGGCGCTGGGCCAAAACCGGAAGAGGATCCGGATCCCCTTTGGCCAGGAGGGTCGCCCAGGGTTCCCCCCCGAGAAAGCTATACCGGCCGGTGACTGAATGCGTCCGGGCCGACTCCAGGAGGAAACAGGGGGGCTTAAAAGCGGCCGCCTCAAAGAGCCGCCCGGCCGTCTCATCCAGCGGAAGGCAAATCCCTACCGGGACATTCAGGCCGGAGGCGGCGAATTCACGGAATTCCCGACGGGACGGAGTGACCACGGATCTATTTTATCACGGCTCCCCCGTCAAAAAGTGCCTGGCACTTTTTGACGAGGCACTTTTAGCGTCAAGAAGTGCCTGGCACTTTTTGACGCTTTTTGACGCTAAGGAAGATAATCGGGGATGGCGTGGAAGCCGTTGCCGTTCCCGTTGGTCGAGGCGGAAACCGGGACCCGCTCGCCGAACCCCGGCTCGTAATAGCTGTAGGTCTCGCCCCGGAAATTCCTCAAGGTCATCACCCCATCCTTATAGGAGATGACGTAGTTGGGTCCGATCGGGATTTTCCCTCCGCCGCCGGGCCCGTCAATGACGAAGGTCGGCACGGCGTAGCCGGTGGTGTGGCCGCGCAGGGCTTCGATGATCTTGATCCCGGTCTCCACCCGAGTCCGGAAATGGCTGATCCCTTGGGCCGGGTCGCACTGGTAGATGTAGTAGGGTCGGACCCGGGCCTTCAGGAGCTCATGCATCAGTTTCTTCATCACTTCCGGGCTGTCGTTGACCCCTTTCAAGAGCACCGTCTGAGAACCCAAGGGGACCCCGCTGTCGGCCAGCATGTCCATCGCCTGCTTCACCCGAGGAGAGACCTCCTTGGGATGGCAGAAGTGCAGGCTCATCCAGATCGGCTTGTGTTTCTTGAGCACCTCGCAGAACTCCGGGGTTACCCGCTGGGGCATAGTGACCGGAGTGCGGGAGCCGATCCGGATGAATTCCAGGTGCTGGATCTTCTTGAGCTCCGTCAGCACCCGGTCCAGCCGCGCGTCGGTCATCATCAACGGGTCGCCGCCGGAGATCAGCACATCCCGTACTTCCTTGTGCTCCCGCAGATACTGGAAGGTCGGCTCATAGTTGCTGACCAGCCCATGGTTGGCCCCGACGAGCCGGCGCCGCGTGCAGTGCCGGCAGTACATGGCGCATTGTTCCGTCACCAGAAACAGCACCCGGTCCGGGTAGCGGTGAACCAGCCCGTGCACCGGCATGTCGCCGTCCTCACCGCAGGGGTCCCGCATATCGTTGGGCCCGATGTTGAATTCCTCCGTCGTCGGGACCGCCTGTTTGCGGATCGGGCAGTGAGGGTCCTCCGGGTCCATGAGGGCCGCCCAGTACGGCGGGATCGCCATGACCAGGCGCCCCTGCGTCCGGGAAACGGCCGCTTCCTCTTCCGGGGTCAGCCGGATCACCTGCTGCAGCTGGTCCACCGTGTAAATCCGGTTGCGCAGCTGCCAATGCCAATCCTCCCACTCTTCCAACGGAACGTCCTTCCAGAGCGGGACCTGACGGTAACTATCGTCCAAGGTCTTCCTCCTTCGGATCTCCCGGCCGGGCCGTTCGGCGCAAAGCAACCACCGCATCCGCCGGACTTTTCGATGCCTTTGCCTCCTTCGAGCCAGGGAGAGCTCGATTCCTCGGAGGTTCGGGCGCCGAAACCGATACTTCGGATAAGGGGATGGATGATCGGGCCTCACAGTGCCTCTCCATCGCGAAGCGGACCAGCATTTCAAGCAGTGTTTCGTAAGCGATTCCTCCCGCCTTCGCCATCAGCGGGAAATTCGACTCCGCCGGGTCCAGCCCCGGCAAGGGGTTCACTTCCAGCACGTAAGGAATCCCGTCGGGGGTCAACCGGATGTCCACCCGGGCGATATCCCGGTACCCGACCGCCCGGGCCGCCTTCAGGCTCACCGCCTGGACCGCCTGGGTCGCCTCCTTGGACAACCGGGCCGGGCACCAAAACCGGGGAATCAGATGAAGCTCTTTGCTGCCCTGGTATTCTTTCATCCGCCAGGAGTAGAAGAATTCTCCGGAGAGACGGCACTCGGAAAAATCGATCTCCAGAACCGGAAGCGGATCGGCCCCCAGGATCCCGATGGTCAGCTCCAGGCCGTCGATGTACTCCTCGACGAGAATTTCCTGGCAGTACATCTCCTGGACCTTCTTGATCTGAGCTCTCAAGGAGGCCTCGTCCTGGACCACGCTGGATACCCAAATCCCTTTGGCGGAACCCTCCCGGTTGGGCTTGACGATGAGCGGAAAATGAAGCCGCTTATCCAGCGGCTCGTCCGGATGGTTGAACAGCTGGAAGTTCGGGGTAGGCACCCCGGCGAATCGGAACAGCTGTTTGGAGCGGGCTTTGTCCAAGGCCAAGGCCAGGGCCAGGACCCCGGATCCGGTGAATGGAATCTCCATCAGCTCCAGCAGGGCCGGCACCCGGGCTTCTCGGGATTCTCCCTGGAACCCTTCCGCTATATTGAAGGCCAAATCTACCGGGCTGTCTTTGAGCCAGCGGGGAAGATCTTTGTTCGCTTCCACCGGCAGGATGGTGTGCCCGGCCGCGCGCAGGGCGCCGGTGATCGCCTGAACCGTCTTGGAGCTGTCGCACTCGGAATAATAGTCGGCGGGAAGGTAATCCGCTTTTTTCTCAGGCTTCAAGTTATGAATGAGGGCTATTTTCATCCGGATTTCCCTACCGGCTTGGCCAACCCCAGGCGCTTGATCGCCGCCTCCAGGATTTTGCCGATCATCGCCTCGTAGGTGATCCCGAGGTGATGGGCCACTGTCACGAAGACGTCTTCGGTCGATAGGGAGGGAAGCGGGTTGATTTCCAGGACGAACGGCTTGCCGCCTCTGTCCACCCGAATATCCACCCTTCCAAAATCCAAGCAGCCGACCGCCTGGTAGGTCCGCAGGGCCAGCTCCCGCAGGCGGCCTTCCAGGGCTGGAGGGATATCCGCCGGACAGCGGTACCCGGCCCCCTGCGCGATCCGGGAAAAAGTATAGAAAAGATCCCCCAGATCCACACGGCCGTCGATCTCGATCTGAACCGCCGGGAACGCCTCAGGCGGGTCGTTGCCGACGATCGCCACGGTGAATTCCGTGCCTCGGATAAATTCCTCCACCAGGGCCGGCTGGTGGTAGGTCTGGATCGCCCAGGCCGCCTGGGCCTTTAGCTCGGAAAGGGAATGGGCCACGGAACGCTCCGAAATCCCCTTGCTGGAGCCCTCGAACCGTGGCTTGACGATGAGTGGAAAAGAAACGTCCGGAGGGATCGGATCTTCTGCGCAGGTGATCTCAAAAAAGCGGGGGGTCGGGATCCCTTCGCTCAAGCAGATCTTCTTGGTCATCACCTTATCGAGGGTGAGCGAAAGCGTCAGGGCATCCGACCCGACGTACGGAATCCCGCGCAGCTCCAAGAGAATCGGGACCTGCGCCTCCCGGTTGCGTCCGGTCTTTCCTTCAGCGAGGTTGAATATCAGGTCCACCTTCAGGCGATCCAACTGGCTAAGCAGCTGCTCCACGCCGCCGATGGGGACCACCGGGTGGCCATGCGATTCGATCGCCTCCCGGATCACCTGGATCGTCGAGGGATGGTCAAACTCCGCGTTGGCGTCCTGCGGGTCGCCGGACCGGAAGACGTATTCGGTCTTCAAGTCGTAGGTCATCCCGATGATCACCCCGCCCTCCTAAAAACAAAAAGAGAGGCCCCCAAACGATGGGAGCCCCTCTTCCCGTTTAGAAGGCGGCTTAAAAACGCGCCTTTCAATCCCCGTATTGGAACGACCGGACGTCTAACGGGGTTCAATTGTAAAAGGTTGACTACCTCCTTCTGAGTTTATCCAGGAAATCGCCGACATACCGGCCGGCGATGTCCTTGCAGCCCAGCCCGAAGGCCACCGCGGTGCCGAAGGCGACCGCCGCCACCACGATCGAAAAGGTGGCCTGGATGATGATGGAGCTAAAGAACTTCTCCATCGCGACCGCGAAGGCGAAAATCACAATCACCACCCTCGAGATCTGCCCCAGGGCCTTGGCCTGGCCGACGCCTGCGTTGGCCGCCGCCGTCTGCACAATTCCTCCCAGCAGGGTCCCGAAGAAAAGCCCGAGGATCAGCACGAGGATCCCCGCGATCACATTCGGGACGTAACCGAGTATCTTCTCCAGTAGTTCCGCCGCCACCGTCAGCCCTAAGGCGTTTAAGGCCGCCAGGAGGGCCGAAAGAATCAGCAGCCAGTAGAAGAAGATCCCCAGCAGCTCGGAGAGAGAGTACTTGATCTCTCCTTTCGAGAGGACTTCCTGGATCCGGACCGCCTGCGCTATGTCATCGAGGCGAATCGCTTTGAGGAGCTGCACCAAAAGTTTCTGCAGCCAAACCGCGAGTATCCACCCGACAAACAGGATGACCACTGCACCGAGGAGAGACGGGAGGAAGGAAGCTACTCGGGTGAACACCGTTTTTACGGAATCAACCGCTGCGGACACCATCCAGTTCATCCAACGCCTCCTTTATGGTTAACCTTCACCTTCACCACCGCATCGATCTCCACGCGTGGTTTCGGGGAGGGTTCCACGCGGCTAAAAGATTACGGGAAAATAACATAGGACCTTGCGGATGTCAAGCCCTTGTGCTATCCTTCGAACATCACGCCGATGGCTATTCTCGTTCTGGTCCGTCATGGACAATCGCAATGGAACCTGGAGAACCGATTCACCGGCTGGATCGACATTCCCTTGACCGAAGCCGGACGGGAGGAAGCGAAGGAGGCCGGCGAGCGAATCCGAGAGCTGAAGCTGAAATTCGACCTGGCCTACACCTCCGTCCTGATCCGAGCCATTGAGACCCTCTCGATTATCCTATCCGTGTTGGAGCAGGAAAAGATTCCGATCGTCAAGGACCAGGCTTTAAATGAGCGGCACTACGGCCAGCTGCAGGGCCTCCACAAGGATGAAACCGGGAAAAAATTCGGGGAGGAACAGGTGAAACTGTGGCGGCGCAGCTATGAGGTGGCTCCGCCTGGCGGGGAATCGCTCAAAGACACGGCGGCCCGGACGATCCCCTTCTTCGAGTCCCGGATCCTGCCCGACTTAAAGGCGGGCCGAAACACGCTGGTCTCCGCGCACGGAAATTCCTTGAGGTCGATCGTGATGCACTTAGAGCAGCTGACGAAGGAACAGGTGCTGGCGCTGGAGATCCCCACCGGGGTGCCGATCCGCTACGAGATCAACGCCAACGGAAAGGTCACCTCGAAGCAGATCCTACCTGCATAGGGCTCCGGGCAAAACAGTACAGATACTGCTGAGCCCAGCCGCAGTCGGGGCCGAAGTGATCGCGGGCGAACTCTCGGATCCTCCGGTCGGTCACCTTTTTCCCGCGGAAGTACCAAGCCCGCATCGCCCGGCCAATCCAGACGTCCACCGGGAAAGCCCCGGCCCGGCCGTAGGCGAACAGCATCGCGCACTCCACCACCTTCTGGCCTACCCCGGGAATCGTCAGCAGCGCCCGCCGCAGGGCTTCATCCTCTAATCCCTGCAGCCGATGCAAGTCGACTCGGCCTCCGGCCACGGCTGAAGCGGCTTCCTTAATATAGGGGGCCCGGTACCCCAGCCCACAGTTCCCCAGTGCCCGTTCACTCACCTTGGCCAACGCCTCCGGTCCCGGAAAACCTCCTGCCGGGCCGCCGAAGCGGACCGCCAAATGCTCGATCATGCCGGTCAAGCGGGGGATGTTGTTGAACGCGGATAGAATGAAGCTGGCCAGGCACTCCCAAGGATCCTGGCGGATCAGCCGCAGGCCCCAGTGGGCTTGGAGGGCCTGGTGGATCACCGGATCTTGGTCGATTTCACGGGCAATCCCGGGAAGATCCTGATCCAGCCCGAAGAAGAGGCCCGCCCGTTCCGCGGAAACTCCTTGAACCGACAAAGAGGAATCTTCCTGGAGCAGGTAGACCGGCTTTCCCAGGATCCAGCCCGAGAAACCCCCGGCGGGATGAGCCCTCCAGCGGAAGACCTGCCCGGAAAGGAGGGTTCCCCTTAAATCAAAGTCCGGGCAGGAAAGAATGTCAGAGCTTGGGCAGGACGATCGACTGCTGCTTCTGGTACTTGCCTTTACGGTCGGCGTAAGAGACCTCACAGGCATCCTCCGAAGCGAAGAAGAGGACCTGGGCGATCCCCTCGTTGGCGTAGATCTTGGCCGGCAGCGGGGTGGTGTTGGAGATCTCCAGCACCGCGAATCCTTCCCAGCCAGGCTCAAAGGGAGTTACATTCACAATGATCCCACATCGGGCATAGGTCGACTTCCCCGTGCAGATCGAAATGACGTTCTCCGGGATCCGGAAATATTCCACTGTGCGAGCCAGGGCGAAGGAGTTGGGAGGGATGATGCACTCCGGGCCATTAAAATCCACAAACGACCTGGGATCGAATTTCTTGGGATCCACGACGGTGTTCCAGACGTTGGTGAACACCTTGAACTCATCGGCCACCCGGATGTCGTATCCCATCGAGGACAGCCCCCAGGAGATCACGCCGCTGGAATTCAGGTGATCGGAGAAAGGATCGAGCATCCGATACTTCTCCACGTAGGCCTTGATCTCCCGGTCGATCAGGAGCTTGCCTTTTGAGAAGGAAGGGACGGAAAGCGATCTAGGCGGAACGTTCTTGGCGGTTTGGGTCGGCATCCGAGGATTCTCCTTTGGATTCTCCTTTGCTGTACGGTTTGGTCTTTTCCTTCTTGGCGAAGCACTCCGGGCAGTTGTAGATCGCTTTGGAGGTCACCCGGTTGTAGCCGGTGTAGATCACCACCCGGCTGACCTCCGGAACCTCCCGGTGGCAGGTGTCGCAGCGCATGGGAATCCTAGCCGCCTCCCTGGAGGAGCTGGCTTACGATCCGGTTGATCGTCTTTCCATCGGCCCACCCCTTGATCTTGGGCAGAACCGCCTTCATCACCTGCCCCAGCCCGGAGGGTCCGCTGACCTTCAGCCCCCGGATCGTTTCCCGGATCAGGGCGGTAAGCTCTCCTTCGTCCATCGCCGGAGGAAGATAAGCTTGGAGGACCTTGGCCTCCTGGGCTTCTTTTTGGGCCAGCTCGGGCCGGTTGCCTTTCGTGAAAGCTTCCACCGATTCCTGGTGCTGCTTCAAGACTTTCTGGATTACTTCGAGGATCTCTCCGTCTTCCAAGGCCTCTTTCTTCTTCTGAATGGCAGCATTGGAAACGGCGGCCTTGAGCATCCTCAAGGTGGAAACCTTCAGCGCCTCTCCGGCCTTCAGGGCGGTCTTTAAATCTTCATTGACCTTTTCATTCAAGGTCATGGCCGGCTCACCAAAGCGGCCAAACCGATGGAAGCTAGGTAAAGCCCGCTCATCGGGACCGCCAGGATCAGCTGAGTCACCACATCCGGCGTGGGAGTCAAGACCGCGGCGGCCAGCAGGATCCCCACCACGGCCGCCCGCCATTGCCGGCACAGCCCGGCGGGGCGGATCAAGCCCAGCCGGGCTAAGACCAGCGCCGCCACCGGCATCTGGAAGATCAGGCCTCCGGCCAAGATCAGCCATCCGGCGAAGCTCAGGTAGTGGCCCACGGTGATCATCGGCTTGAGAGAGCCGGAACCGAAACTCAGCAGGAATTTCAAGCTGGTCGGCAGCAGCAGCCCCCAGCTGAACCAGGCCCCCAGAACGAACAGCGCAGCGCTCACCGGAACTAAGAGGAAGACCGGCCGTCGCTCCCCCGGCCGCAGGGCCGGAGAGAAAAAGCCCCAGATTTCCCAGGCCAGAAGCGGAGCGCTCAACAGCAGTCCTCCCAGGATCGATACCTTCAGATGGACCAGGAACGGCTCGGCCGGGCTTAAAAAGACCACCTCCCCTACCGGGTGGATCAGCAAAGCCAGCAGGTCAGCTGAAAAACGGAAAGTGGCCAGCGTCCCTAAGCCGACCCAAAGGAAACAGCGCAGGAGCCGGCGCCTCAACTCCTCCAGATGGTACAGAAAAGGACGCTTGAAGTCGGTTGGCCGGTTGGCCGGTTGGCCCGCTGGCCCGCTGGCCGGTTCCTCGATCAACGGGCTAACGGGTAACCGGGTAAACGGGCTAACGGGTTTCTCCTGAGTGATCATCACCTTTAAAGGCCTTCTTCAACTCCTGGATCGCTCGGCCCAGCTGGCGGGCGATCTCCGGCAGGCGCCCTGCCCCAAAGAGCAGGAGCACGGCGAACAGGATCAGGATTAATTCGGGCCATCCGATATTAAACATCGGTTTTAGTATAGCACGCCTTCACAGCGACCAGTCCCATGAACAGAATCTCCGCCGCCAGACAGCCGATCAGCAGAGGGGGCAGCGGCTTGGCGTGCCCTCCGGCGTAGCTGTGAAGGCCCACCAGGTAGAAGCTGACCCCGTAATAGGTCATCAGCAGCAGGAAAAATCCACCCATCGTCGCCACCGCCAGGCCTACCTCTTTGAGCCACCCGGCGAACCGGCCGTGGAGAACCGCCAGGAACCACAGGAGGGTGATCAGGGCCCAGGTCTCTTTGGGGTCCCAGCCCCAGTACCGGCCCCAGGAGGCGTTGGCCCAAACCCCGCCGAGCATGATCCCGCTGGCCAGCAGAACCACCCCAACCTGGATCGAGCGGTAAAGGAACAGCCCCAACTGGGAAAGTTCGCTCTGCCAATCCTTCCGACTCAGATAGAGACCCCCGTAGAGATGGGCCAGGACCGTGGCCAGCGTCAGGGCTCCGTAGCTGGCCACGATGGTCAGGACGTGAATGGTCAGCCACAGGTTGCTGCGCAGCACCGCCACGATCGGCACGATGCCCGGCTCCAAGGGCAGGGTGTCGGCCAGCAGGAGGATCAGCGCCGCCAGGACCGAAGCGGCCAGGCCGAAGAAGCTGGTCTTGTAGATCCTTTCGAAAATAAACCCTAAGCCCACCGCTACTAAAGGAAGCCACAGCATCGTCTCGTAAAAGTTGGAAACGGGAGGCCGGCCGGCCAAAACGACCCGGGTAAGGATGCCGCCGGCATGCACCAGAAACCCCACCGCCAACAGTCCTTTACCCATGACCCACCCGGATCGCCAGGAGAGAAACAGCCCGGACAGGAACCCCAGGAAAGCCGCGCCATAAATCCATCGGGCCGCGGCGAAGGGTGCCATCCGGTTATAGGCCACCTCCAGCTTCAGCCGCCAGAGGGCTGGAGAGTCCTCGGCGGGAATCCAATGGAGCCGGTTGTTGAACAGATTGTCCAGGGCGACGAACCGCTCGTACACGTCCAGGGTCTCCTGCTCCAGCATCGAGATCTTCTCCTCCCGGGACTGCTTCTGGACGATCGCCGGCAGCATCCGCATCAGCCGGCGCGACTCGATGAGCTGCTGGTGCGAGACGTGTCCGGTGCTGGGGAAAAGCCCCAGCTTCTCCCGCAAAGGGATGAAGGGAACCGAAATCAGGGGAACCGGCTGCCACTGTTCCGGCTGATCCAGGATGGAACGGACCGTTTCCGCCGGGTCTTCCGATTTCCAGCGGGGAGCGCCGGTCACAAACCGGACCGTTTCCCGGGCGAAGCTGTCGAACGGTTTGACCCGGCCATTGTGAAGGATCGGCCGACGGAGCGTTTCCTCCGACGCCTCGGATGGAACGGAAAATCCGGCCAGCAGAAGACAGCCCAGGAGAAGGGCGGCGGCCCAGGCCCTCACCGGTTGTCCCCCCTGCGGAAGATGAACATGCTGATGACCCCCGCCACCACGATGAGACAGCCCAGATAGACCAAGGGGGTGCCCGGATCTTTTCGCACCGACAGAATGGTCGTCTCCGTTGGCCCTTCCAGATAACCGGACTGGAAGAAGCTGAAGCCCCGGTACTTGAGTGGATTGTTCATGTTGATCGTTCGCTTGATCGTCAGGCCCCGCTGCGGGTCGGTCAGCTCCACGTCGCTTTCAAAACCGGAGGGGACCTCCGTCCCCGGATAAACCGTCTTTCGGAAATCCAACAGCTTGAGCGTCACCGGCAGTTTCCAAGCCGCTTTCCGGTATTCGAGAAGAACCTCCTCATCTCCCAAGGAAAGGGTGACGGAATCGCTCCCGGTCAGCCAGGCCTGGGTTTTCCGGCGGCCGTCATCGGCCGTCAGATGCAGCGCCTCCTGCCGAATCTCTTGGCCTTGCGGGGAATAGCCCCGCTCTACGCGGGCCTTGGGATAAAACCGGTCCGCCCGGAACTCCAGCCCCAGCCAGGGATGGCGGTACCGCTTTCCTACTTCAAACGGCTCTCGTTTCTGCTGCCCCGGCGCGCCGGTCATGACCAGGACCGGATCCAAGGAAGGTTCTTTCAGCAGGCAAACCGCCCAACGCGGAAGCTTCATCTGACGAAGCGGTTCTTTGGTGCGGAACTCCAAGAAAAGAAGGTACGCTTCCTTTCCGGAAATGGAGCTTGCGGCGATGAATCGCTGGGGATCCCGCGCGAAAAGCCACAGCTCCTGCTGACCCTCCGCAAGGATCAGATGCACCGCCGGGTTTTCTCGGAGACCATCGGGCAGGACCTCCTCCGCCGCGCGGGCGTCGGGGAGATATCGATCCACGGTCAGGGTCAGCGTCCGGTCCTTCACCGGAACCTGGAAAACCTCGTCCGGTTCCCGAACCCAGGCCCGGCTTTCAAACCGGGTGGGGAATTCGAAGACTTCGCCCGGATTCATCGGGTGGACCACCAGGACGCTCTGAGAAAGCCGGAGGAACTGACCGGTCTGGCCCTCCGAGAGGATGAGCTGGCCCTCGATTCCCCGCCGGCCTCCCAGGATCCCCCCGATTAAGATCAGAATGATCCCCACATGGGCCAGGACGAACGGGATGTGTTTGCGCTGCCAGGGAATCCGCTGGACCGCGGCCGCCGCCAGATTGAGCCCCAGAAAAGCCAGCAGCCCTTGGAACCACCAGGAATGGTAAACGAATCGCTGGGCCGCCGGCGTCCCGAACCGGGCCTCGTAAAAAGTCCCCCAGGCCAGCACCGAGGCGATCGCCAGCAGGAGAAACACCGCCATTCCCAGGGATCCCACCACCGGCAGGACCCGGGTCCAAGGTTTCCTCATTGCTTTTGCGGGGCAGACTCCGGGGCTAAACTCAGCATATATTCGGCCAGCGCATCCATCTCTTCCTCGGAAAGCTTGTCTTTCCAGGAAGGCATCCAGAGCGGCGGAGCCGGCCCGGAGGGATCGGCCTTGGCCGGATAGCGGCCATCGCGGATTGTCTGCTTGAGCTCTTCTCGAGTGAAGCCGCGCGCGACACTCACCAGCGGAGGCACCTCTTCCCCCAGATCCATATTCTTATTCCTGATCCCGCCGCGGCCGCCGATCCCGTGGCAGGCGGTGCAGCCGACCTGCTCAAAGAGCGCTTTCCCTCTTTCCGCGAGGGAAGCGTATCGCACAGGCGCCGCTTCAGGTTCTGGCGGGGCGGCCACTTTGAACTGGGCCGGGATCGGCCGCTCCGGTCTTCCCTTTTCCACCGAGAAATGGAGCGTCAGTGCAGTCAACAGGTGGGCCTCCTCATCGGTCAGCTCGTAATTGGGCATCGAGGATTCCGGGACCCCGAGGGCCGGGTAGCCGGGCACGGTCGCCTGCGGGTCCTTGAAATGCTCGAAGATCCAGTTGGCCACCGAATGTTCCCCCTGAATGTACTTGAAGTCCATTTGATCTTCCGACTTCAGCCAGGTCTCCTCCAGCTCAGGGCCCACCAGCATCCCGGAGCCATGCAGGGTGTGACAACCGATGCAGCCCTTTTCCTTAAAGAGCTCCAGCGCCCGCCCGATCGGCTCGGCCCCTTTGAGCTTCGCGAAGTTCCCGTGGCAGGTGGCGCAGGTCCCCGCCACCCACTCCTTCTTCAAGAGAGGTTCTTCCCAATGAGCCACATGGCCGTGGGCGTGCTTTACGGTCGTGGCCGGTCCCTGTCCCTGATGGCAGACGGTGCAGCCGATCTCGGAGAAAGGATGGGAAGCCAGGAAGCCGGGAACCACCTCCGGATGCGCGGCAAACGGCTGCGGCTGGCCGCTCATCTTGGGATGATCGATCCCGGCATGGCAGGTCACACAGCGGTCCACCCGTTTGAACTCCGGCAGATAAATCTGCTTGATCGCCAGCGGGGTTCGGGCCTTGGAAGGGTCGCCGGTGGCTTTCGCCAGCCGCTGGTAATATTCCAACTGGTACTCTCTCCACTCCGGGAAGGTTTCCTGGTAAACCATCCAGATAAATAGCCCGATCAGCCCGAAGCCGGAGGCCACGAAAAGTCGGTTCCAAGCGCTACGCTTCATGACTCGTCACTCGGGATGAAATTCGGCCTCAGACTTGCCTCCTCTTCGTTTCGCTCAGAGTCCGCAAGTCTGGGCCTCATTTCATATATTAAAGTTGAAGCCGGGGAAGGAAACGAGGTACTTGATCCCGAACAGGTTGCGCAGGATCATCTTGGCCGGCACAAAGAGCATCCACAACACGAAAAACATCACGATCAGGTACCGGATCGGTCCTAGGGTCTTGTAGAAATCCTTGAAAAGCAGTTTGGGGATCAGCATCCCCATCGCCCCGTAACCGGCCAGGAACAGGATCCCCAGGCCGTTGGGCATGTTGTTTAAGGCGATCTGAGAAGTGGCCCGGAAATGATCCCATTTCTCCCAGGGCATGTAGATCTCCCAACCGGGCCCCCGCAGGGTGTAACCGATGAAGATCAGGACGAACCAGAGCACTAACCCGTAGGTGAAGAAGCCGGCGGCGAACTTCCGGTCCCGGAAGTTGTAATAGCCGATCCCCCGGGGATTCGGATCCAGGTAAGGGATCGCCATCAGCCCCACCAGAATGAGAGTCGGCAGGACCACACCGGCGATCCAGGGATCGAAATAGACCAGCAGCTCCTGAAGCCCCACGAAATACCAGGGGGCCTTGGAGGGGTTGGGGGTCTTGTTCGGATCGGCCAATCCCTCAAGAGGAGCGTGAGCCATGAGGGACCAAAGGGTCAGAACCGCGGTGATCGCCAGCGCCGCCACAAACTCCCGGGAAACCAGGTGCGGCCAGGTGTACACCTTCTCCTGGAGCGCCTGAGGGTTGGCCTTCAGCCATTCCTCGGGCTGAACCCCTTTTCGGCGCTCCTGGGCGGGAGGAAGCGGCACGGCGGAGAACTCATCCTTCCGGACCCTCCAGAAATGGACCGCCACCAGGATGACGAAGGCCAGAGGCAGGAAGACGCAATGCAGGACATAGAATCGCAGAAGACCCGACTGGCCCACCAGCTTGGAACCCAAAAGCAGGAACCGGGCGTCGTTCTCCGGAGTCACGATGGAAAAGGGCCCTTCCGATCCCAGGATCGGGCTGTTGGCCGCCATGTTGGTGCCCACCGTGACCGCCCAGATCGCCAACTGGTCCCAGGGCAGCAGGTAGCCGGTGAACGACAGCAGAAAGGTGATCAGCAGCAGGATCACCCCCACCACCCAGTTGTATTCCCGGGGCGGCTTGTAGGCGGATCGGTAGAAGACGCTGGCCATGTGGAGCATCACCAACAGCACCATCACGTGGGCCGCCCAGCGGTGGATGTTGCGCAGGAAAGGCCCGAAGGGGACCACGAACCTTAAGTCCTTCATGTCCCAGTAGGCATGCTCGACCGTCGGGCGGTAATAGAACATCAGGAAGACCCCAGTCAGCGTCAGCAGGAGGAACAGGTAGAAGCTTAAACCGCCCAATCCCCAGGTGTACCGGAACCGCAAGCTCGCCGGCCGAACCTTGACCGGGTGCAGGTGGAGGAAGACATTGGACAGGATCATCAGCGCCCGGTTGCGGGGAGTGTCCTGATAGCCGTGGCGGAAGATCGACTTCCAGAGGGCAGAGGTCCGGATCGCCCGAGCGATGTCGGAAAGTTTCATCATGGTATTCTTCTAGTTCCCTCGATGTCATCCCCGCCC
This sequence comes from uncultured Planctomycetia bacterium, assembly GCA_964372955.1. Taxonomy (GTDB): domain Bacteria; phylum Omnitrophota; class Gorgyraeia; order 1-14-0-20-64-10; family 1-14-0-20-64-10; genus CAYJTC01. The sequence goes on from CAYJTC010000010.1 coordinate 19,768, forward strand.
TCGATCAGAGTCGAGGATAAACTCCAGCGGGGATCCTCACTTTCGTGAGGATGTCATTCGGCCATCAGACTTACCTCACTTCGTTCCGTAAGTCTGGGCCTCATTACACCCTCAAGTACGCTTCCGGCTTTTTCCAGTCCTTGGGATTCTTAAACCGGGTGTTGATGTCCACCTGGATCTGCCCGTCCTCGGCCAGAGCCAGCCGGCACCGCTCCAGCGGGCGAGGAGCCGGCCCTTCAAAGTTCAGGCCGGTTTTCCGGAACCCAGAACCGTGGCAGGGACACTTGAACTTATTCTGCCCCTCCAGCCAGTTCGGGGTGCAGCCTAAGTGGGTGCAGCGGGCGAAAATCACGAAAAGCCCCGCTCCCTCGGCTTCCGAATCGCGGGCCACCCAGATCCGGTACCGCTTCTTCCACCGCTCATCCACACTCCCAGGCCGATAATCCTCCGGGCGGCCAATCTTGAACAGGGAGGGAGGATCGTAGGTGATCCGGGGGATGATGAACCGCAGGGCCACCAGCACCGAGCCGGCCAGCCCGCTTAAGACCGCGCCCCAGGCGGCCAGCGTCAAGAACTCCCGGCGGGTGAACCAGAGGTTCCAGACCTTGGTCTCATCCACCTGGATCTGCTCTAGCGACTTGATCGGTCCTTTGGGGACCGGCGCAGGCGATGGAGGCGTGGGTGGAACTGGGGGTTGCTCGTTCACGAACTGGGGAACCGGGTCATGAATGATTCCATCTGGCCCTCGACGATGGTGGAGCAGGCACTCACCTCATCCAGCCGCCGGCGCCGGTTGGCGGAGGCGATCTCCTCCAGATCGTCAATGTCATAGAGGTAGACGTTCTCCAGCTTGCCAATGGCGGGATCCAGATTGCGGGGCACCGAGATATCGATCAGGAACAGGGCCCTCTGCCGCCGGGCCGCCATGATCCCTTTCAACTGAGGGCAGGTCACCACGAACTCCTGGGCGCTGGTGGAGCAGATCACGATGTCGGCCTCGACCAGGGCCTCATGGAGCCGGTCCCAGGGAACCACTTGGCCTCCCAGCGCCTGGGCCAGCGGCTCGGCCACGGCAGCAGTCCGATTGGCCAGCAGCAGAGAGCCGACCCCCTGCTCGTTCAGGGATCGCAGGGTCGTCTCCCCCATCTGGCCGGTTCCCAGAGTAAGGATCGTCTTGGTCTTCAAATCCCGGAAGATCGACCGGGCCAAATCCACTCCCACCGAGGCCACTGAGATCGCCCCCTGCCCGATTTGGGTTTTAGCTCGGACCTCCTTACCGGTCCGCAGGGCAGTCTGAAACAGCCGATGAAAGACCGGGCCCACCGATCCGCAGGAGACCGCCTGCAAGTAGGCCTCCCGAACCTGCCCCAAGATCTCCGACTCCCCCAGCACCATCGACTCCAAGCCGGCGGCCACCCGGAACAGGTGGCGCACGGAGACCGGCTGGAGGTACCAGTAGAACCGGTCCCCCAGAGAGGCCGGATCCACCCGGTGGAAATCGGCCAGGAACCGCTGCAGCCGGACGGCGTTCCCATCCAGCTCCGGCAAAAGGGCGTAGAGCTCCACCCGGTTGCAGGTGGACAGGATCACGCACTCCGGGATCCCCAGCTTCTGGCGGACCACGGTCAAAGCCTCGGGAAGCCGGCTGGCCTCAAAGGCCAGCCGCTCCCGCAGCTCCACCGGAGTGGTCTTGTGATTTAATCCCAACACCGCGATATGCATCAGTTTCTATCCGCTATCCGCTCTACGCTATCCGCTAGAAAACGTGCCGGCTGCCGGTGAAGGTGTTGACCCCCACGAAGGTGATCACCACCAGCAGGAACGACATGACCGACAGCCATACCACCCGCCGGCCCCGCAGGGCGGCACTCCAGCGCAAGGCCAAAATCCCGGCGTAGGCGGCCAGGGTCAGCAAACTCCAGATCTCTTTAGGGTCCCCGCTCCAGAAGGAACCCCACCGGGCGCGGGCCAGCACCGATCCCATCCCCATGCCGGTTAAAAACAGGATCGATCCGACGATCACCGCCCAGAGGTTCACCCGGTCCAACAGCTCCAGCGGCAGAGGACAACGCAGGATCCGCGGATCCTTGCGCTTGAGCCAGCGCTCCTGAACCAGGAACCCGATCCCGGTCGCCACCGCCACCGCGAAGGCTGCGTAACTGACGAATAGGACGAAGGCGTGTAAAGCGATCACGTTTGAGATCGCTTCGTCGTCACTTCGTTCCTCCTCGCGATGACACCCCTTCCTCGATCACCCGGAAATAGGCCGCCAGCGCTTTCTCGAACAGCCGCTTGCGCCCACCGACCGAAGGGATCCGCTCCTGGACCCGCCGCCTGACCCGGCCCATCCCGGCCAAGAGCCGGTTGAACTCCGGGCCGTATCGGCGCTGAAGATCGATCCGGATCCGTTTGGCCAGGGCAGGGCTGATTCCTCCGGTGGAGATCGCTAGAACCAGTTTCCCCCGGCGGACCACCGACGGGTAAATCACGGAGCAGAGCCGCGGCTGGTCCACCACGTTGATCCAGATTCCGCGCCTGCGCGCCAGCCGGCTGGCCTGTTCATTGATTGACTGTTGATCGGTGGCGGCCACCACCAGCCGGACGCCGCTTAAGTCCCACGCCCGGAAGATTCTTCGGATCCAGCGGATCTTTCCCTGTCGAGCCCACCGCCTTAACGCCGGCGTCAAATCGGGGCTGACCACCCGAACCTGGGCGCCGCATCGGACCAGGGCCCGGACCTTTCCCTCCGCCACCGATCCACCCCCGACCACCAGGCAGGGTATCTGATTGAGTTCGACAAAGAACGGAAAATAGGCCACTTTCAGATAGACCTAGAAGCTCTTATTATGGCGAATTTGATCCCCAAAGACAAGAGGGGGCCGCCTAGAGGAGGTAACGGGTCAGAGCCAGAAGGCTCTCTTTGTAAACGGAAGGGGAAAAAGGCTTCAGGGCCGCCCGGGCTTGGGCCAGGTACCGGTTAGCCACACGACGGCAGTAGGCCGGCACCTGATGGCGCAGGGCCGCCTCCTTCAGCGACGCCAGCCGCTTGCCCACATCGGCCGATCCGCCGTTTCCGTTGCCGTTGGAGTGGAACCACTGGGACAGGAGAGCGCGGGTATCCGGCTCGGAGAAATCTCTCAGGTACAAAAGGGGCAGGGTCAGCTGGCCCAGCGCCAGGTCGGTCCCCAGCGATTTGCCCAGGTCGGCTTCGCGGCCCAGGAGATCCTGCGTGTCATCCATGATCTGGAAGGCCAGCCCGAAGTTGGCCCCGAAGTCACCCAGCCGCTGCGCCTGCGCTTTGGAAGCGCCTACCAACAGGGCGCCGGCCTGGGCCGCGGCCCCCATCAAGGAGGCGGTCTTCCAATGGATGATCTTCAGGTATTCGGCACGGCTTAAGGTCAGATCGTACTGGTGCTGGATCTGGGCCACCTCCCCTTCGCAGACCAGCCGGGCGGTGTCCGACATGAGCGTCAAGACCGGCTGGTGGTCCAGCTCGCTTAAGAGGCAAAAGGCCTTGGAATACATGTAATCGCCGGACAGGACCGAGAGGGTGTCGCCCCATTTGGCGTTCAGGGTGGAGAGCCCCCGCCGGAGAGAGGCCCCGTCGATCACGTCGTCATGCAGGAGGGTGGCGGTGTGGATCATCTCCACCGCCACTGCCAGGCGGACCGCAGCGTCATTCCCGCCCTCGGTCGTAGCCGAGGGCAGGCTCCTAGATCCTCGCGGGAGTTTACCCTTCGCGAAAGCGGAGGGCGAGGATGACATTCTCGCCGCTGCCGCCCCCAGCAGGGCCAGTGCGGGCCGAAGCCGCTTGCCCGGCATCCGGGCAACATGCCGGGTCATCTCCCCCATCAGCCCGTTCTGGGAAGCCAGCTCTTTAACGAGAAGCGATTCCGCGGCCCGCAGCTGCGACTGGATCGGTGAGAAGATCTCGGTCAGCTGCGTCATTGCGAGGAGACCCTTGTCGGCGTCGCCTGTGACAGGTTCAGGGCCGACGAAGCGATCTCTCCTTCGGACGAGGGGAATATTTTCAGGATTTCGTATTGGGTGTTCCGCTGGGCCGGCACTCGGCCCGCCCCGCGGATTAAGCGAAGCGCCTCTTCCCGGTCCACCCGGTAAACGACCCCGGTGGCTCCCACCACCACCTCGTCGATCAGGATCCCCCCGAAATCGTTGGCCCCGAAGGAGAGGGCCAGCTGGGCCAGCTTAGGCCCTTCGGTCACCCAGCCGGCCTGGACATTAGGGACGTTGTCCAGCAGGATCCGGGAAAGAGCGATGATCCTCAAATACTCCATCCCGCCGGCTGGCGGGGTGTCCAACACGGTGTGGCCCCGCTGGAAGCTCCAGGGGATAAAGGCCCGGAATACGCCGGTGGCGTCCTGCAGGTCCCGCAAGGCGATCAGATGCTCCACCCGCTCGGCCGGAGTCTCCACCATCCCGTAGGTCATGGTGGCGGTGGTTTTCAGGCCCGCCTCGTGCGCGGCCCGGTGCACGGCGAACCAGCCGGCCGCCGACAGCTTTTTGGGGCTGACGGCCTGCCGGACCCGCTCCACCAGGATCTCGGCTCCGCCGCCGGGCATGGAATCCAACCCGGCCGCTTTAAGCCGCTCGAACACCTCCCGGTAGTTCAAGCCGGTCACCTGGGCCATCGTGTCGATCTCCGGCGCCGAGAAGGAATGCAGGTGGGCCTGCGGGTAATGGGCCTTCACCGTCCGGCAGAGCTCCTCGTAATAGGAGAAGGGGATGCTCGGATCCAGGCCTCCCTGGAACAGGACCTGGGTGCCGCCCAGACCCACCAGCTCCCCGACCCGGCGCAGGATCTCAGGCGTCGGCAACAGGTACGACTCCGGATGACCGGGCGGCCGATAAAAAGCGCAGAAGGAACAGTCGGCGACACAGGCGTTCGTGTAGTTGATGTTCCGGTCCACCACGAAGGTGCCCAGGTTATTGGGGTGAAGGCGCCGCCGGATCCGGTCGGCCGCTTCCCCTAAGGCCACCCCATCGGCCTCTTCGTAGAGACGGACCCCCTCCTCCCGGGAAACCCGCTGCCCGGCAACTGCCTTTTCGAGAATAGGTTGGAGGGATGAGGTCGTCATTGCGACCCTGAGCGAAGCGAAGGGGAAGCCGACTCGTCTTGAAGGGGAGATTGCTTCGTCCTGCTTCGCTCCGCTCGCAGTCCTCGCAATGACGCAGTTCGGATTCGCCGGGTGATTCCCCCCGGCAGCTCCCCGATCTTCTGGGCTTCCAAGGCGAACCGCCTTAAGCCCCTCCAGGCCTTTCCGTCCAGGTCGTAAGAAAGCCGATCCAGATAGTCCCGAAGGAATTTTCCTTCCCAGGGGAACTGCTCCTGCATCCGGATCACCAGCTCCCGCTGGTGCGACTTGCCCCAAGCCAGCGATTCCTCCAGCGCCTGCCGGACCTGATCCAGCACCGCCGGATCGGCCTGGGCCAACGATCGGCGGACCACCCAGAGCGCGTAGACGAAAGGTAGACCCGTCCAATCGGTCCAGCCCTTCCCCAGATCCCACCGGTACAGCTCCTGCGTCTCCCGGCTGGCCTTCAGCGCCTCGTCGCCGATCAGCAGGGCAGCCGGATATTCCTCCAGAATCTCCGGGTAGCGCAGGGAGCTGATTTCCAGGCTCGCGTTGAGCCGGCGCCGGCGAAGGAGCAGCTTCAGCAGGACCGGTGTGGTGGCCCCCTGGTTGCTGACTCCCAGGGTGCGGCCGGCCAGCTCCTCCATGGGAAACCGGCTGATCAGCAGAACGCTGGCCACTCCACTGTCGGACCGGATGCACAGGCCCGGCACCGGCACCAACTCTTGGGCATGCCGCAGGTAGGCCATGGAGGAGACCGCCCCGGCATCCAGCTCGCCGGTCAACAGCTTCCGGTTGAGCTCCGCCGGAACTCCGGAAACCAGCCGGATCGACTCGCCGAAGGATCGCCCCAGCTTCCCGCGCCAGAGGGCATAGGTGACCGGCCAGGAATTCAAAAACTGAATGTCGCCGAGCCGAAGCGATCCGGTCATGGTGAGCTTGTCGAACCATGACCATTTCGTCCTTCGACAGGCTCAGGACGAACGGACGGGTCGCTTCTGTACAAGCTGTCAATCAACCGGGGCGCCCGGCCGGCGCGTTGGATCATCCAGGTCAGCTCATCCACCGAGGGGGCGTCGAAATGGTTGGCGCCGGCGGCCCTGACGATCCGCTCCTCCATGTTGGTGGAGCCCACGTCGTCCACTCCGAAATCCAGCGCCACCTGGATCATCTTGGTCCCGACATAGGTCCAGAGCAGTTTGATGTGGGGGACATTGTCAAGCATCAGCCGGGAGATCGCGTACACTTTCAGATCCTCGAACCCGGTGGTGGGGGGGATATCCGGGAAGGCGGTTCCTTCCGCGTGGTAGGAAAGCGGCACGAAGGCCTGGACCCCGCTGGTCTGGTCCTGAAGGGCCCGGATCGCCAGCATGTGATCCACCCGTTCCTCGATCGTCTCCACGTGGCCGTAAAGCATGGTGGCGTTGGTGGGGACCCCGTTCAAATGGGCCTGGCGCTGGACCTCCAGCCATCGCTCTCCGGAAATCTTCTCCGGGCAGATGATCTGCCGCACCCGTGGGCTAAGGATCTCCGCCCCTCCGCCGGGCATGCAGTCCATCCCGGCCGCTTTCAGGCGCCGGAACAGATCGTCCACCGGGATCCGGTACAGCTTCGAGAAAAAATCAATCTCGACCGAGGTGAAGGCCTTGATCGTCACGCCGGGGACGATTGATTTCATCAGCCGGAACATCCCCTCGTAATAGTCCAGCGTGAGGCGCGGGTTTAAGCCCCCGGTGATGTGGAACTCCCGGACCCCCGCCTTCTGGGCGGCCTGCGCCTTTTGGGCGATCTGATCCAGGGTGAAGGTGTAGGCCTCCTGGTGATCCAGAGGCCGGAAGAAGGCGCACAGCCCGCAGGAAAGGACGCAGGCGTTGGAGTAATTCAGGTGCAGGGTGTGAGTGTAGTAGGTGAAATTCCCGTGCAGGCGCTCCCGGACCCGGTTGGCCAGCCGGCCCAACGTGAACAGGTCGGCCTCGAACAGCCGGATCCCCTCTTCCCGAGTCAGCCGCTCTCCGGCTTCCACCCTCTGGGCGATGTCGGTGAAATCGGAGCTAGTCGCAATCACGGCCGATCATCCTGAGCAAGCCGGTCATCCTTCGACTGGCTCAGGATGACCGGCGCGCCGAAGGACGGGACGCCGGTCCAGCGCCGGGACAGCTCGTGAGGAATCTTCATCAGGTCCAGCACCCGGGCCGCCACGAAATCAACCAGGTCCTGGATCGACGTAGGGCCATGATAGAAACCAGGCGAGGCCGGCACCACGTGCGCCCCGGCTTGGGCTAGTGTGAGCAAATTTTGCAGGGTGATTGTGGACAGAGGGGTTTCGCGTGGAACCAAAATCAGCGGGCGCCGCTCTTTCAAGCAGACCTCCGCGGCCCGATGGATCAGATTCGAGGAGATCCCATGAGCCACGGACCCCAGCGTCCCGGTGGAACAGGGGATGATCATCATCCCGGAGGTGGGGAAGGAGCCGCTGGCCAGCGGCGAGGTCAAATCCCGGACATCCTCCTGCCGGTATCCGGAGGAACCCAGATGATCCTTCAGGTCGCCGGAGCCCAGCTCGATGGCCATCACCTGCCGGCCGGCGGGGCTGACCACCACGTACGGCTCCAGTCCCTGGGCAATCAGAACCTCCAGAAGCCGGATTCCATAGCAGGCGCCGGAAGCTCCGGTGATCGCCACGATCGGATGGTTCACTTCGAAATCCCTCTTAAGTCCAGCAAGGTAAACAGGAAGAAGCTCACGCTGACCCAGCCATTCACAGTGAAAAAGGCTTTGTTGATCCGATCCAGCCGCGCGGGGCCCACCAATCGGTGCTCGTAGTGAAGAAGCCCTGCCACCCCGGCCCACCCCACCCAAAACCAGATTCCCAGGCCCGCCTGAAATCCAAATAGGCCGAAGCTGATCACGGCCAGCGCGTGGCAAATGCGGGAGATCCTCAGGGCATTTTTAAGGCCGAAACGTTGAGGGATTGAATATACGCCGTGGCCCCGATCGAAGTCAAGATCCAGCAGGGCGTAAAGGATGTCGAACCCGGCCGCCCAGAACAGGACTCCCACACTCAGCGGCAGGATCGCCGGGTCCCATGCTCCGGTCACCGCCAGCCAGCCGGCCGCCGGCGCGGACCCCAGCACCGCCCCCAGCCCGAAATGGCAGGCCCAGGTGAACCGCTTCAGGTACGGGTAAAGAACGAGGGAAAGAAGGGCAAGAGGGGAAAGAAGGAAACAAAGGGAATTCAACTGAGCGGCGGAGAACAAGAAAAGGCCAATCGCCCCGGCGGCTAAGCCCGCCAAGAGAGTCGGCTTCACCCGGCCGGCCGGCACCGGCCAGTTCCGGGTGCGGGGATTGAGCCGATCCAGCGGCAGGTCGATCAGCCGGTTCAACGCCATCCCGGCGGTCCGCCCCCCCACCATCGCCAGCGTCACCCATCCGACCGTGCTCCAGAGGGGGTTCCCGCGCGAAGCAACCCAAAGCCCCACATAGGCGAACGGCAGGGCGAAGATCGTGTGTTCCAGCTTCAGCGCTTCAGCGACCTCTTGAAACCGGCTCACAGCCCGAATTCGGACCAGCGGCGGGTCACCTTCTCCTTGGTCTCGGCAGACATCTCGATCGGGTCCGGCCAGAGACGGGGATGTCCCTCTTCGGCAAGTTTCCGGGTGGCGTCGATCCCCATCTTGGAGCCGAAGTTCCATTGAGGAGAGGCGTGATTCAGCGTATCGACCGGCCCCTCCACGAAGAAGCAGTCCCGCTGAGGATCGATGTTCATGAAGCCCAGCCACGCCACCTGGCTTAAATTCTGGACGTCCACCCACTCATCCACCAGGATGATCACCTTGGTGAACATCATCTGCCCCAGCCCCCACAGGGCATGGGCCACCTTCCGGGCCTGGCCCGGGTAGGACTTTTTGATCGAGATGATGACGGCATTATTGAAGATTCCTTCCGGCGGGAAATTCATGTCCACGATCTCGGGCACCATCTTGCGGATCAGCGGCAGAAAAATCCGCTCCGTCGCCTTGCCCAGCCAGACATCTTCCATGGGAGGGATCCCGACGATCGTCGTCGGATAGACCGCCTGCCGGCGGCGGGTGATGGCGGTCACATGGAGCACCGGGTACGGCTCCGGCAGGGAGTAGTAGCCGGTGTGATCCCCGAACGGACCTTCTTCCCGCCGCTCCCCGACCTGGACATACCCCTCAATCACCATCTCCGCCTGCGCCGGCACCTCCAGATCCACCGTCACCCCCTTGACCAACTCCACCGGCTCTTTCCGGAGGAACCCGGCAAACAGGAACTCGTCGATCCCTTCCGGCAGCGGGGCGCTGGCGGCGTACATGGAGGCCGGATCGCCCCCCAAGGCGATCGCCACCGGCATCTTCTCTCCTTTGGAGTAGCCGCGCCAATGCTCCGCTCCGTCTTTGTGAAGCTGCCAGTGCATCCCCAGCGTCCGGTCGTCGAACACCTGCAGGCGGTACAGCCCCACGTTGCGGCGGCCGGTCACCTTGTTCCGGGTGATCGTGGACGCCAGCGTGATGTAGCGGCCGGCGTCCTGCGGCCAACATTGGAGGATCGGCAAAATTGAAAGAGAGGGCTGTTCCTTCTCCACCACCTCCTGGCAGGGGGCCTTTGAGACAATCTTCGGAGGGAACTGGGCCAACTCCGCGAGTTTTGGAAGGAGACTCAGCTTTTCGAGCAGGCCGGTCGGATTCGGAATTTCCATGAGCTGTTCGATCCGGCGGGCGATATCATCGAGACTGCTCACCCCCAGCGCCAGCTCCATCCGGGCTTTGCTGCCGAACAGGTTGATCGCCAGCGGCATACCCTGCCCGTTCGTGGTGAGCCCTGTCGAATCACGAACCTTCTCGAACAGGAGGGCCGGCCCTCCGGACTTCATCACCCGGTCGGCCACCTCCGTCACCTCCAGCCGGGGATCCACGGGGGCGGAGATCCTCTTGAGCTCTCCCCGCCGCTCTAACTCAGCAATAAACTCCTGCAGATTCCGGAACGCCATAGGGACAGGATAACAGGGTTAAGCGGCGCGGGAAAGACCCTTGGCCACGTACTGCTTGATCAGCGTTTGATAGGGAATGTTCAGCTCGTTGGCCTGCTCTTTCAGGCGCATCAACATCGCCTCGGGCAGCCGAATCGAGATCGCTCTGGAGGACGGCTTCAGGTTTGGAAACGAAACCGGCCGGAGATCCTGACGTCCAAAGTAATCTGCCAAATCGACTCTCGCCCAGAACTCCCTCTCTTGATCTTCCGTCTTAAACGCAGGAACCTCCAATACCCTCTTCATGGCGACAGCCCTCGTTCTTTTCTGTTCAAGTCCCTCGCGGAGATCACGCGGACCTTTCCTTTTCGCACGGTAAACACAATAAACAACGCCCTCTCCGCTTTGGTTCGCCCTATCAAGAGGAAGCGCTCCTCCTGGCCGCCTCCCGCAACGTGGAGCCCGGGTCCAATCAGCCGCTTGTGGGGATCAAAGAACGCCTCCTCGCACTCCGCATGGGTCACCTGGTGCTTGAGAAAGCTCTTGTCCCTGTTGCCCGCGTCCCATTCGAAACCCAAAGGCTCTTTAAAAAGCTCCAAAAGGACCTCCCTTCAGTATATACCATATGATACAGCCCGCGTCAAGAGGGGCTTTTTTGAGGAGCGGATGCGCGGGGGCAGGGGCCAGAGAGCGCGTGGGGTGTCCCCTTTTGGGACGTCCCCGGTTTAGCCAAAACACCGTAAGAAATTTTTCTTTCTCTCACGGTAAAAGATTGAAGTTGCTGGGCGAGGAGATCGTAAACTTCTCGTCGGTGCTCTATTGCAACCACATGAATCTCGCGACGGGATGAGCCGATGCGGTAAATGATACGGAATGGAACAACCGCGCAACTCCACCATCCTGTAAGCTCTCTCTCTAACGGTTTCCCTGCTCTCGGCTCCACTTCCAAGAAATCCAATGCCGCACGCACCCTTCGTTTAAGCGTCGGAGGAAAACGGGGGAGATGCCTTTTGATATCGTCCGGCAGGCAGACCCGGTACCGGATCACCGGGGACCGAAAACTTCCTCGATCGTATAGCCCCGGCCGCCCCGTTTAAAGTAGGCGATATTCTTTCGAATCTGCGCCATGAGTTTCGGATTGCTTAAGATGTCGAGCGTTTCCTGGAGACCGTCGTACTCGTTCATCGACAGAAGGATAGCCTCCGGCCGGCCGTTGCGGGTAATCACGATCTCGTCGTCCCTCTCCGCCACTCCTCTGACGAGACTGGGAAGTTTCGTCTTGACTTCGGAAATCGGCAGTGTCTTGGTCATTTCGTCATCCTCTCTGTTTGGTCTAAATTCTGGTCTATTCCAAGTAT
>CAYJTC010000011.1:0-27108 GCA_964372955.1 uncultured Planctomycetia bacterium
TTCAACTTAGCCATCTTCTTCTTCAACCTCTTCGCCGGCGCCTTCATGGGGGTGGCCGCCGTGCTGGCCAAAAAAGCGGGGGAGAGCGGCAACGCGATGCTGGCGGCCCTCATCATGGCGGTCGCGGAGGGGATCCTCGGCATCATCTGGAAGATCTTCTCGGCCCTCTTCCTGGGCGGCGGCGGTGGCGGCGGCGGTGGCAGCCCGAACGAGCGGTTGGAGGCCCAGAATACCGCGGAGCCGTACGCGAATGCCGCCCAGATCAACGGCGATCAGACGCCGTTCCCCGGCTCCGACCTGACCAGCGGCAGCCCTCAGGCGGACGTGAACACGGCCAACGCGCTGCTCAACCGTATCAGCAACGATCCGCAGCTGAGGCCGCTCGCCGAGGGCGTCCCGCTCACCCGCAATCGCTTTTATGTTGAAAGAAACACGAATGGGGAACACTGGGTCCTCATGCCGCTGTCGGACTACAACGGCGACCCGCAGCTGTTCCAGGAGCACCTGCGCAACGCCGTCCACTTCTATGTAAACCGGGATTCGAGCGGCCACGATGTGACCGTCACCGCTTTCTCGGCCAGCATCAACGACCCTAACCGGCTGACCCAGCTGTCGCAGCTGTTCAACCTTCCGATCAGCAACATCCGGGCCGACGGGGACCGGATCCGCTTCACCTTGACGGTGAACGGCCGCAACCTGGAGGTCACGGCCCGCCAGGGCATGGCCCTGACCGTCACCGGCCTGGGCGGGGAGAATTCCGCGACGCCGCGGTCCCTCACGGTGAGCCTGAGCGGACAGCTGTTCGTCAGCGGCCTGCCCGGCGGGCCGGAGTCGGTCTACACCTCTCTGCTGGTGTTCAACCAGACGCGGGCCGGCGCGGCTACCCTTTCGCCGTTGAGCGCCTTCCGCGGCTACACGCTTGACTCCCAGGGCCGGTTGACGCTGGGACAGCGACAGCGCTACATGCTGGATCCGAGAGCGGCCCAGCCGACCCTGGTGCCGGTGTCCCGGGAAAGGTACAACGAGGTCTCATACGGGCTGATGCTCGAGTCGGCTCTCGGCAACGCCGGTCTCGCCTTCGCCCAGGGCCGCGTGAACTTTTATCAGGAAACCGCCTCCGGCCGGACGCTGTTGGCCGACACCCTCAACGGGGGCGTGGATGCCCTGGCGTTGCCTTCCCGGTTCAACTGGGATCCGGTTCAGCGCAACCTGGTGATGCTCAACCTGGCCCAGTTTGCGGCTGGCCTGAGGCCCGGCGAGAACCTGAGCATCGTGCTTCCGCAGGATTTCTCCAATAACCCCGTCGCGCAGCTGGAGCGGGTGACGCCGCAGGGGACCGAACAGCTGCCCATCTTCCTGAACCTCCGCACCGGCCAGGTGGACGCGAGTTTGCTGCTGAACGCCCTGTCGAATGTTGACGTCTCCCGGGCGCTGCTGCAGGCGGTCAGCAGATTGCTCGGGATGGCGGAGAGCTCGCCCGGCTGGCAGGGGTCCGGCCTTTCCGGGCTGTCCCGTGCCCAGATCCGGGACGTGGTTTTCGACGCGCTCTTGACGGTTCCTGCGATCACTGAAAGTCTCTCCCACACGCAGTTCCTTCAGCTGGTCAACGGGCTGACGTATGCTCTGCTGGAGGGGGGCGAAAACCTGGCCAACCTGGTGGACTCCGGCTTCTCTCTGGAAGGTCTTGCCAACGATCTGTCGCTCCGGATCGCTCAGGTGGCGAACCGGCTTCAGGGACAGCAGGCCCTGGCGGCGGCGGCTCAGCTGGCGTTGGGAGTGAGCGGCGTCTTCTCCGGGGTCCTCGCCGCAACGCCGGGCAACAACGGCCAGCCCGGCGGAGCTCTGAACCCGCTGGCTCCCCGGGATGCGGAGGGGTCTGTTGGAGGAGAGCAGCTGGTGCAATCCATCCAGCAGGCGTTCGACGATCTTCTGGCGGGCCGGAGCTCCGGGAGGCCGCTGGCGGAGCCGCCGCGCCCGGTCGCCGAAGGCCGGCCTCAGGGGCTCGACTTCGCGCGGTTCCTGCAGATCGCCCAAGGCCGTCAGGCGGCGCTGGAGCTCCTGCAGGCGGCCGGCGTCCGGCGGATTGAGGCCGTTTTCCTGCGGGCGGGATTGAGCGCCGGGCAAGCCAGGACATTCGCCGCTTACTTCCGGAACGGTTTCGCGCTGGCCGTCGCCCAGACACTGCGCTTCACGGTGGATCTCCGAACAGGCCAGCGGATCGTGACGGGGGAGATTTCGGCCGGCGCCTTCCGCGGCCAGCTCGGGCAGGCGCTGCAGCAGCTGCTGGGGCACAATTCCACCATCCGGTTCGAGTTCAGCCCGCGGACCCAACAGATGTCGTTCCGGATCGGTCTCTCCCAGGTCCGGGGAGAGACCGCCGGCCAGAAGCTGGGCGCCGTCACCCAGTTCCTTGGACAGGTCGCCCAGGTTCAGGGCATCAACCAGGCGGCCATTCAGCGGAATCTTCTCCTCCAGCTGGCGAGCTTCATCAACGGCGGCCGACCTGTGGGCAACGGCTCCTGGGCCAACTTCGGGGGTGTGATTACCGGGGCCGACCTGAACCAGTTCCGGAACGCTTTTAACACGGCGGCTTTGCTCAATGGCCCGGCGGCCAATGCCGTCACCGCCACGCAGGTCCAGCAGGCCCTGCAGGCCTTGGTCTCGGTGCTGGACCGGCAGAACATCCTGCGCGGGGCAGAGCTCCAGGTGACCTTCAACGCCGCGCATCAGCTGGTCAGCGCCGATCTTCGGGGCCAGGTCAACCTCTCCCGGCTTCCTGAGGGATCCCGCGGCGGCCCGAACCTGGAGTTGCAGCTGGCCAACCTTCTGCAGATGCAGACGGCCAACTTCCAGCTGGAGCTGATCAAGCCGCCGGTCCCCGGCGGGCAGCCGCAGGACCGGATCGGCCAGATGTTCCTCCGGCTGGATATCAACCGCGAGGCGTTTCTCGGACCGGCCGGATTGGACGGGCAACGTGCCAAGACACCGGAGCAATTCAGGGCCGCCGTCAACAGCTTCCTGAACCGGCTGGAAACCCTCAGCCGGACCACCGGACCGGCTGAGGGTTTCCAGAGGGAGATGGCCAACCAGATCCTGCGGCAGCTCTCGAACATCTCCAGCATCAGCCCGGAGTTGGCCTTCTTGGGCCGGACGGGCGCCGACCGGCAGCTCCCGGCGGGCCAGTTCCTCGAGAACATCCAGAGCATCTCCTTTGACGTGGGCACCCGTTCAGTAGGGGAAAGCGCCACGGTCCTCCTGCGGCGGGAGGCGTTGTCTTCTACCGTCGAGACGCGGCTGGTGGAGCTTCTCGCGCGCAACGGCTTGGACACGACGGTGGGGCGGGAGGCCATCTCCGCCGTTGAGATCCGGGTGCCCAGGGAGCGGGCGGCCGGCGCGGATCCTTTCGATATCCGCTCCATCCAGCTCGACCACCAGCGGATCGACATCGCCAGCCAGGTCGGCAGGGCGATGGGACAGATCCGCGCCGCGTTCGGTGAAGGCAGCGTGTTCGCGAACGCGCTGCAGTTCAGGCTGGTTTTCCCGGCCAACCCGGCTGTCGGACCCGATGGGCGCTTGACGGACCGGGCGGTCTTGGTGGCGGACCGGACGCTGCTCTTCGACCGTGAAAATCCTCTGAGCCTCGCGAACATTTCCAGCCTAGTGCCGCAGCAATACGCCCAGATGGAGCAGGCGGCCCGGGCGGCCGCCGCGGCGGCGGGCGTGGAATTCGATGAGGTACGGTTCCGGACCCAGCCGGTCTCTCTGGCCGTTGCTCTGGACGGCCAGCGGGTGACCCTGTGGGGCCAGAATTTCTCGGTGGTGCTGGGCGGCGGACCGGAGCTGAGCGTGACGGACCAACTGGCCTCCTCCCTCTCCCCGGCGGCCGCCGACGCCGCCCGGCGGGTGGTCACGCTGGCGGATTACTGGCGCACGCTGGACACTCAGCCGGGGCAGACCCAGTCCTCTTGGCAATCTTACTCTTACGGCTTGCTGGGTCTCCGGCACCGACAGGTTGAGGTCTTGTCTGAGACGCCCGGCCGGACCGACGTCCTGGTCGGCACCGCCGAGAATCCGGCCACCCTGGGCGGTTTGGCTCGGGCGATGGGATGGACGGTGAGAGACGGCTTGGTGAGGGATCTGAACGGGGATTCGATCGGCCCGGCCGACACGCGGATCCGGATCGAGCTGGGGGCCAACGGCAGCTTCGTCATTCTCCCGGAGCCGCCGGCCGGAAATCAGAGCCCGTACCGGCGGATCGGCTACGTGAACCAGTTTGCCCCGACGCCACCCCCGTCGCCGTTCGCGCGGATCGGCGTGAATCCGCAGGCCAACCTCCTGTACGTCTTTTATAACCGCTCCAACGGGATGGCCTCTCCCTGGGTCAACGTCTACACGCTGAACGGCCAATCCCTCGGGTGGGCCTTCCGGGTGGACATGGGCTCCAGCGGCGTCCATCCGGACAGCCCAGAGGCCCGCTACTACGATTACGGCGGGCAAGTCCCGCCGCAGGTGGAGGCGCCGCGGAACACCGCGCTGGCCCGGGAGATGCGCCACCACAACCTGACCTACGCGCGCGTGGCCCTCTTTAACGGCGACGGCGTGCCGGAGCGCCTCTGGGTCGCCCATTACAACGCCCAGACCCGGATGGTGGAGGTGGGCGTCATGGGGGCCGATCCGGCGAACAACCGGCAGGTGATCTGGCACCAGAACCTGACGTACAGCGGGTATGTCCCGACCGACGCGGCCGGCCGCCCGATGGAGCTGGGCCAGCTGCTGCAAAACCACCCGAACTCGGTGCTGGGGATCGGAACCTCCCGCACCGGCGCCACGGTCTACCTGCGCAGCGGGGACGCCGCGGAGCTGCTCACCTGGCGGCGGACCGCCGTGACGCTGCCCAACGGCGGCATGGTCCGGCTGCCCAACGGCGACACCGTGAACCTGCCGGCCGGGACCACCGTGCTCTCCGCGCTGCCGGCCCAGTTCATCGAGCGGGGGACCGCTTTGCTGACGGCCCACGGCATGGTGCTGACCCAGGCGACCTATTTCAACCCGGTTCCCGACGCGCGCGGAGAGCTGCAGGCCGGCGCGCAGGTCTACCACGCGACCGCGTCGGACATCCACGGCGTGCTGCATTCGATCCTGGCGCTGCCGAACACGGGGGACGTGCGCGGCATCCTGTTCGATGTCAACGGCCGGCGTCCGGTCACCTTCATTGTCAACCTGGGCGCAGCGAACGGGCAGACCCTCGTGATGAACGGGCGCGTCGTCTCCGACCAGCCGGTTTCGAGGGTCATCGATGCCGGCTACACCGCGTGGGCCCTGCTGCGGGACGGCCAGGTGGAGTCCGAGTCCATCCGGGCGCACACCCGCTTCGACGTCGGGCCGAACGGGACCGTCAACCTGCAGGGCGGGCAGGTCGTGCGCCCCATAGGCGCGGGTGAATGGCAGCGGCTTGACCTGCGCCTGTTCGGCCTGGGGTCCACCGCCGAGACGTTCCGGATGACCGCGGTCCTGTCCAGGGAAGGGATCACCATCCCCGGCTTCGCGATGTTCACCGGAGCGGACGGCGTGTCCCAGATCGTCGCCGCGCGGTACCGCACGGTGCTCACCCCCATGCCGGGCGGCAGGGACCGGGCCTACACGGTGGGGACGATTGACAACGCCCAGGCCTTGGGCGGCGCGCGGTTCGTCCACTCCCAGACCCAGACCGCCGAGTTCACCGGGCCCAACGGGGCTTTGACCTTGCCGTCGCGGCTTGATTTCACGCTCAACTATTCCCCGCCGCCCGCCGCGGTCGCGGCCCTGTTAGGCCAGCTGGGCGGGGCGGGGGGGCCGACCGGCCTGACTCCGGCTCTCGGCCAGCTGGGCGCCGGCGCGAACGAGCCCCCGCAGACCGCCTGGTTCCGGACCGATCAGTCCCACCTGATGGCCCAGTACCAGGGCCAGTGGCAGCGGGTTTCCACCCCGACGATTGTCAACCCGCAGGGCCAGTTCGAGTCGCTCTCGGTGCTGCCCGACGTGGAGCAGGTGCAGAACCGGGTCGGCCTGTTCATGGTGGGCAACGACCTCGGTTCCGCGGTGACGCCCACCCGGATCCTGTACGACCTCGTGAGGGATAACTCCGTGCCGGGCGGCTGGACCATGACCAACTACCGCTATGCCGACACCGGCCTTCCGCTGGCGAACCCCACGGTCTTCTTCGCGTTGAGCCGGGCCAACATGCAGGTGGCCGGTCCCAATCCCGAGAGGGACGCCGTGTTCGCCAACATGGCGGCCCAGAGGATCGCCGGCTTGTGGGGGATGCAGGGTGACCTGGGCGCCGCGGCGCAGCTCTTCGCGGCCCCTTACCTGTCGCCCGCCGTCGGCCGGAACCTGCTCAATAACATGCCGGACCGGATGGTGGAGGCGGATGTCTACGTCCGGTTCCAGATCGTCCAGCCGGGTCTGCCGGCCGAGACAAGGTTGGTTGCGCGGGTCGGCGATCGGACCGTGGAGGCCCGCGAGGACGAGCACGGCGTCCTGCTCGACGGTGGGAGCCGGCGGGTGACCGCCCTCTTCGCGGACCCGGGCACCCGGAGGAGAGAGGAGCACACCGTCTTCCAGTACTACAGCTGGAACCCGCAGACGCAGAGCGGCCGGATGACCGACGTCTGGGTCACCAACCGGGTCCAGTGGACGCCGGGCACCAATGGGTCGGTCGGCGGCTACACCTATAGATCCTCCCCTGACACGAGTTTGGACACCCCCTATCTGGTGATCCGCCGCGACGGCCTGCTGCGGCCCGACGGACAGGGGAACTACACCATCCCACTCATCGGGCAGCTCAACCGTTATGAAACGGGGCCGACGCCGGTCCGGACCTCCTCGGGCCGGCAGGCGTATCCGCTGAGGATCTCCTTCGTGCCGGACGCCCTGCTGGCCGACGCCACGCCGGTGGGGCACCTGCCCTCGCTGCAGGTGCAGGCGGGGGTGACCGAGAGGCAGCCCGACGGAACGGACGTCACGGTTTGGAGGAACGTCCATCACCTCTCGATGATCCCCGGCGAGACCGACCCCCGGCACCAGTCCGGCTGGGTGGTTCAAGGGACCTCCATTAACCTTCCGGCCGGCGACACGGTCCTGGCCCGCTCGACGCCGGAGCTGGCGGGTCTGCTGACCGCCCGCCCGGACGGCTCCCTGGTCCTCCACCATCCCGAGGGCCCGTTCTCGCTGATCGTGATGCCGGACGGCCAGCTCAACTACATCGGTCCACGCACTGCGCCGATCGAAGCGGCGATTCTCCGTGCGGTGGCGCGGATCCATGCGGATATTCCAGCTTTGGTGTTGGATTTTCGAGAACCTCAAGATCCGATGGGTATCCTCGTGCAGGAATTGAGAACAGCCATGAGGGATCCGGCGGGTGTTCTGGTCATGGCGCAAGCGATCCTTGCCAGCGGAAGGCTGGATCTCGTGGGGATCCAGCGCAGCGGTATCCCGCTGGCGGCGGCCAACATCCGGGTCACCGTGGAGGGCGATCGGCAGCCCGGCACTCCGCTGGTCTTCGGCCGGCGCCTGGGCGACGGCAGCCACGTGGAGATGATGAACCAGCCCGGCAGCAGCTTCCGGCTGGTCGGTTCCACCAGCGGCGGGCTGGAGCTTCGGACCGACATGCTGGGCACCGACCGCTACTGGGTGATCCGGCAATACGCCGGCACCGAGGGGACGGTGCTGCGGTTCGACGGCGCCTCCGGCGCCCTGCCGCCGCTGGTGATCCATGAATTCCAGCAGGCCGCCGGTCTGAACGAGGAGATGCAGCTGCAGGTGCGGTCGGCAGTCGCCCGCGCGATGGATCGGATGCGCGAGAATATCCCGGCCCTGGTGCAAGGCCTGCAGGAGCCCCGGCCCCTGGTGGACTTCGTCAGGGAAGAGTTGGCTCCGCTCCTAAGAGATCCGGCGATCATCCGGCTCATCGCGCAGAACGCGACTGAAGGACAGGATCTCTTCTCCTCCCGCACGGTCAGCCGCTTCGAGGTTCCGACCTGGGAGGATGGGGCGCTCCACCTCCAGCCGTTCAACGGGATGCTGAGGGCCACGGTCATCGGCGATCCCACCAACCCCGGCTCCTACGTGGAGGTGATGGGGTACCGGTACGGCGTCGGCGCGCAGGTCTCCTTCATCGGCCACCCGGACGGGCTGTCGCTGGTCCGGCTCGAGTCCGGCCGGGCGTGGGTCTCCTACGTGCTGGACGGCCAGGCGCCCGTGCTGCAGGGGCAGCCCCACTCCCTCTCCAGCGCGCTGAACCTGACCAATCCGAACCTGGCGGTGGTCACGATGCATTACGCCTCCACCGGCGGTTTCCCGATGGTCCTGCAGGGGCTGAGCGTATCGGATTCCAGGACCGGGTTCCGCGAACAGTTCCTCTATACTCTCGACGGCAACCGGGTGGGAGAGGGGATCTTCCAGTTCTCTCCCTCCGCGGTCTTCACCGGCCTGCCGCCCCTGCTGGACGTGGAGAGCCGGGTCCCCCAGGCCCTGGCCCGCCTGCTCGGCGAAAACCACCGGGAGTTCCTGATCGGGTACGACACGCACCGCTCCTCGGAGATCGCCCGGCTGCAGGAGCTGGTGCAGGCGGCCGAGAACTCCTTCCTCTTCATCCGGAACTCCGACCTGGTCATCCCGCCGGCCGGCAACATCCCTGCGGAAACGGTGCAGGCGATCCTGGCCAACGCGCGCTTGGAGCTCTCCCAAGCGGCGAGCTCCACCCTTTCGGACCTGATCCACGGCAAGGCGGTGCTGCTGCCGCCCGATACCTACCGGCCGATGGGGGCGATCCGGCCGCTGGACCGGCCGCTGATCCAGCAGCTCTGGCTGGGCAACGACGGCCGGCCGCTGGTGCTCCCGGTGAACGGGCGCCTCACCGAGTTCGTCCAATTCTTCGACCCGGACACCGGCGCGCAGGGGATGGTGGCCGTGGACCGGGACCACCGGGCCGTCTTCGTCCCGTTGGGCGAGGAATTCCGGCTGCCGCATCCCACGCTGGGGATGTTCGGCGTGGACAGGATCTACCGGGCGACCGCCTTCCAGGCGGCCGGGCTCACCCTGGTCCGCCCGGTGGACGCCGCCTGGCACATCCCCTCCACCAGCCGGCTCTTCCCGGTCCAGATCAACGGCGTGAACACGGCCGGCCAGGCAAGCATCCGCGTGAACGAAGGGGACATCATCAGCTACCGGATCCGGGAAGGGGCCGGCCCGGAAAGGACCGTCCGCCTGCAGCTCAGCCGGACGCGCGAGGGTTCATTGGAGCTGGTCCCGGTGGCCGCGCCGATCGGCGGGCCGGCCCCGGCGCCTATCATCCCCGCGGACGCGGACGCAGCTGCGGTCCTGGTTTTCATCAACGCCCGGATCGCGGAGCTGACCCGTCCGCCTGACCCGGCCCGGGAAGGGGACCGGGGCGGCCTGCTGCCGCAGCTGGGCAGCGCCCGGACGGAGATGGCCACGCGGCTGGCCCCCCTGTTGGCCGTCTTGGGGGCCAAACGAGCCGAGATCGAAGCGCTGCTCGGCATGAACGCCGGTGAGCTTCCCCAGACCCGGATGGAGCTGACGCAGAGTGACTTGAACAGGGCCAGCGGCGGCTTGCTGAATCAGGCCACCGCGCTGGCCGGCCGGTACGAGGCGGTGCTCTCCCAGGTTCGGGATGGTTCGCTGACGGCGGCCGCGGCTATGCCCTTGCTGCAGGCGTTGGACCGGGATTACGGTTTCCTCCGAACGCAGATCTCGGTGCAGATCGGCACACTGCAGGGGCAGGCGACGATCCTCGCCGCCGAGATCACGGTCCTCACCACCGATCTGGAACGTTTCCGCGCCTTGATCTCTCCTCCCGCCGGGGCCCCGGATGTGGATCGAGTGGTGCCGGCCGATCTGCGGGCCACCCTGGGTAGGGCGGCCCGGGAGATCTTTGAGATCCACCGGCTCGGCGGCCAGATCACCACCTTCTTGCGGGGGATGGGGCCGGGAGTGGCGGAGTACGTGACGGGCCTTCAGACGATCCAGGGCCAGGTCGGCTCCTTCGAGGCCCTCGGCGGTTGGGCGCAGATCCTGGACGGAGAGGGACGGATCGAAGGGATCCTGGCCGAAATCGCCGTCGCCCGAAACCCCTTGAGCGTCATCCGGGCCGCGCCGATCCGCACCCTGGCCGAGGCGGACCAATTCACGGCGGAGATCCGTGCGGGCCGGCAAGACCTCTTCGTTGCTTTCCGCGATTTCCGCGAGGGGCTCACCGCCGATGACCGCCGGGCGATCGTCGCGGGGGTCACCCCCGAGCGGCTCGCGCAGGTCCGTTCCATGATGGGACTGCTTTCCGCGCTGGATAATACGCCTGGGATGGCCGCCGCCCGCGACCAGTGGATGGCCCTGCTGGGCAACGAGATGCGGCAGACCCGGCAGGAATGGCTGGAGCTGCGCGGGCAGATCGGCCTGATGAACAACGGAAGCCGGCTCTTCACCGACTGGCTGGCGGTCCACTCCCCGCAGTTCTTCACCTCGCCCCACCTGCTGCCGGGCCTGATGGTCAACGTGGGCAGCCCGGCGGAGATCGAGGAGACGGCCGCCCGGATCTCTCTCGGCCTGACGGAGGTCCGTGTCGCGATGAGGGAATTCCGCCGCCAGTTCATCGACAATGAAGCCGGATTCATGGCAGTGCGGGATGTGCTGGCCGCCCTACCGACCGACCGGAACGCCATGGCCTTCTACCTCTCCGGCCTGCTGGAGAGCTCCTCCGAGACCGCCGGCTTCTTCCGGCAGTTGGCCGGCATCTACGGCAGTCTCCAGCAGGCCGACCATCAGGCCAAGAAGGTCTGGGAGGCCTCCATGATGCAGAGCTTGAGCGGGACCGCCGCCGGCCGGGTCGGTTTCGAGACCTACGTCGCGCTGCGGGACCAAGCCCAAGCCCTGCTCCAGGAACAGGCCGCCAACGCCCCGCAACTCACCCAGTTCATCCAGGTCCACAGCGCCCTCACGTCCGCCCTCTCTAACCTGGAGACATCCGCCAACGCGGTGATGCGCGACGCTCTCAACACCTGGGATCCCCGCCGGAACTTGAACGGCGACGGGCGCACGTTCCACCAAATCCGGGACCTGGGCGACCAGTACATGGGAAGGCCGGTCACGGCGACCGCGGCAGGCACGCCCGGTCTGATCGGCCGGATCGGGATGGTCCACCAGCGGTATGCCGCTCTGGAGACCCGGATTGCGGCGTTTACTCGGACGGTGAGCGTCCTGGTGTCCGCCCAGGCGGCGCAGATCGGGATCTGGGCCCACATAGTCCGCAACAGCGCGGACGGGCCGGATATCCCCGGATTGGGCCGGGTGCGGGCGGTGGACGGCCTCCCGGTGCTGCAGATCGTCCATGCCACGCCCGGCGCCGATGGGCTCCGCCGGGATATGGTCCGGGCGCTGAACGAGGCCTTGCCGGAAGCCAGGTGGTTCCGCACCGGCGCCGCCGCGACCGACTTCCCGCTGGTCGGCGAGACCCGGCGGGAGAACGGGGACTTCATCGCCTTCCTGGAACGGCACAACATCCCTCTGGGAGCCGTGCTGGCGGCCCATCACTTTGGCGGGGACGCCCGGACGGCCCTGGTCACTCGGTTGGCCGACCTGCGCCGCCAGGAGAACCTCCCGCCGGAGCCGGCCAACACGGCTGCCCTCGCCCGGACGCGGAGCGGCCTTCAGGCCTTCCTTTCCACCTACGCGACGGCCGGCATGCTCATCCAGTTCCCCACCGCGGCGAGGCCCTCGTTCCAGGAGACGCTGCAGCGGCATGCCTCCTTCCCGATGCGGGAGGCGGCAGCCCGGATCATGGTCCTCTCCAGCCGGTGGAGCATCGCCGACCCCTGGCTCAACAACGCCAATCTCGGCCAGCGGATGGTGGATGCCGGGCTGATCACGGTGCCCGGCGGCAGGCGCGACAACGAGCATGTGGCGGCGTTCCTGGCCGGCACGCTGGCCCGGGAGTCCGGCATGGCCTCCGCCGTCCATGAGCGCTCCACCACAGTCGGCATCACCGATGTCCTGGGCATCTTCGCGCGGAGCCCTGCTGAAGCCCGGGAGATCGTCGGATGGCTGACTGAGGCCCGCGCCGCCTGGACGGCCGGCAACCTGCTTCAGGCCGACCGGATGGTCACGCTGGCCGAGTTGGGCACCCTGAGGGGGATCGCCCGCTCCACCGTGGATCACGCGCGGCACGCTGAGGAGCGGGTCGGTCTGGCGATCCGAGCCCTCGGCCGGGGCAACCTTGCCGATGCCCGGAATAAGATGGCGGAGGTGGTCGGTTTCTCCTTCTACCTGACGGGCAGCATGCCGGTCACGCGGGAGCAGTTCAACGACAGGACGGCCGCCGGGGTGGAGTTCATTGCCCGGCTGGCCGGCACCGGCGAAGGGTCCCGGCTCGGCTACCGGATGACGGACCTGGCCAACGCCAACGAGGCGGCCGCCCTGGCCTACACCGCCCTCATTGACCGGATCATCGCCACTCCCGCCTCTTCCGGGAGCCAGATCATGGGCGAGCATGGCCGGCTCCTTGCCGCCGCCACCTATGTCACCGGCTGGGCGCATGTCCTCTTCTCCCAGCGCCGGACCGGCGCCGATACGCCGGTCCAGCGCTTGGAAACAAGTATGAATGAGCTAATCACGGCGATGGCCGGGTACCGCGACGCCATCCCAGGCGACGCGGAGGGGTTGGCAGGCCGGCTGCTGCCCCATCACGCGACGCTTGGCGAGCGTATCGTTCAGGGAGAGGATGCCCGCGCCGAGCTGGCGGGCGTCGGCGCCGCCCGGCTGTTGGAGGACGTGATGGCCCTCCGGGGTCTGGCGCCGGGGGAGATGAATAACCGGATTCTCGACCGGGCCGTGGAGCTGGGGCTCCTCACTCGGGAGCAGCGCACCGGCGTCACCCCGGCGGACCAGCGGGCTCGGCTGCAGGTTCTCAATAACTTCCGAGCCGCCATCCGCCGGGGAGCGGACCCGCTCGACGCCTTCCGGGCCGAGGTGGATCCCAACCTCAACCGGGTCGACGTCCAGCAGTTCCGGGCGGCGGTGGCGGCGGGCAACTTTGAGCATGCCATGATGCTGCTGGACATGGGCGCCATGCGGGGCGTGGACTACATCCAGCACCAGACCGGGGCCCTCTCCGCTTACACCGGGTTCCTCACGCAGTGGGCGGTGCTGAGCATCCACCGGGAACGGTTCGATAACGCCGCGGTCGAGGCCTGGATGCAGGGGGGCGAGGACGCGGCTTGGTACAACGCCTGGGGCTGGATGCCGATCTTCGGGGGCCGGCTCAGCGCGGGTTGCCTGCAGGCCGCGCAGGGCTTGAACCGCGGGCACGCGGGCATGTCGGAGGTGTTTAGACTTTCCGACAACTTCCTCTCCGCCATCAACAACCAGGCCCAGGGCGACTTGACGGGGGCGATGACCGCCTTCGCCAATTCCGGGTTCAACCTGAACCAGATTCTCACCCTGGCCGGCTCGGTCCAGCGGACGACCCAGTGGATTGCCATCGGCCTGTCCGTCGTGCTGGACCCCCTGATCTTCACCTCGGCGATCAAGGTGGCCGTTTGGACCGTGAGGGCAACTGTCTGGACCGCAAGGGCTATCGCGGCCACCCGGGTTGGCATAGCAATCGGCGCTCAGTTTGCACGCGTGGGGGCCTTCATGGGCCCGGTTGTTGGTCTGGGGCGGGCCGGGGGAATGGGAGCCCGGGTGGGTGAGGTGGGGGTTGTCGCGGTCCGGGCTGAGCAGGCCGGCGCGCTGGCGGCGGCGGTCAACCGGGGAGCCACCTTGGGCGAGGCGGTGGGGGCTCTGGGCAGCGGAGCAGGCCGGGCCATGACGTTGGGCCAGCGGCTGGCGCAGGGCTGGCAGGTCGGCTTCGGCGGCGTGGCGGGGGCGATTGAAGCGGCCGGGATCTTCGCCGGAAGGATGATCGGGGCCGGGGTGCAAATAGCGGCCGGGGCCCTTGGCGCCGGTGGTGTGGGCGCGCAGGCGATCGGCAGCTTGACGGCCCGGGCCATCGGCATGCTCTCCATGGGGGTGGGCCGGCTGGTCGGCACGATCGGCCTGATCGGCGGCAGAGGCCTGCAGCTTGCCAACACGGCGGGGGTTGGGCTGCTGCGGGCCGGCGGGGCGATCCAGGCCTGGGGCGCCAAGACGGTCGCCTCTTTCAGTTTGGCCTCCTCCGGTTGGGCCGGCGCCAAGGCCGGCTGGTCCGCCGTGATGGCCGGCAACGTCGGCAGGGGCGCGGCCCAGATGGCATGGGGCGCCGGCAAGATGGCGCTGGGCGGCACGGCGATCGCGGCCACAATCCTCGCCACCCGCTTGGCCGGCATGTTGGTCAAGGCCTTGGGGCATATCCTGACCGCCGTGAGCGATCTGGGCAAACTGGCCGAAGCCCTCTCGGCCGGCCGGACGGGGATGAAGGCAAACGCGCTCGACAAGGCGTTGCGCTACCCGACCGCCGTTAAGGAAGGGATCCTCTCTCTTGCCATGAAAGGCGGCGTGGGCGGCCGGGTGGAGAGGAGCTTCGGGGAGATCTACAAGGGGGTGTGGGCCGGCGGCGCCATGTTCGCCGCCTTTGAAGGGGTCCTCTTCCCGATCCGCTACGGCATCACCGCCGGCGGGGCCGACGGCTGGCTGCCGTTCCTGACCTCCCCCGACATGAAGGACACGGTCGCCGGCGTCCGCGCCGGGAAGCTGAACTTCTTCGAGCGCTGGGCTTTCGCGGCCGCCTCCGGCCTCCGGATGGGCTTCTTCCTCGGGCCGCTGCTCCAGGCCTTCTCCGCCACCTCCACGCTCTACGGTTTCCGCAGCGCCTCCGCCATCGGCCGGGTGACCGGGCAGCTGGCCGAAAATGTGGCGACGCACGGCGGCATCATCGGGGCGGGGATCGCCTCCCTCGGCCGCGCGGCGGCGTGGAACAACATCGCGGCCCGCGCGATGGCCAAGGGCATGTCGGCGGAGAGAGCGGCGATGGTGGCCGACCGGATCATCGGTGCGCAAATGACCCGGGCCGCGGCGACCGGCATAGGGCCCTGGTGGGCGACGTTCAACTTCGGCGGGCATGGGCTCGGCTCGCAACTTTCCAAGCTGGCCTCCCAGGCCCGGGGCCAGGGCAGTTACCTGCAGGCGGCCGGATACACGGCGCTGCGCCTGCCGGTCTACGTCATGCACGCGATTGACACGATCACCACGCTGCACGCCTTCGGGCAGGGGGTGGGCGGCGGCCTCGGCTACCTGGCCGGCTTCGCCTCCGGCCTCATCAACGGCGGCGGCCTCAACGGCGCCCATGAATCCGGCGTCGCGGGCGCCCGCCGGGGGGCGGAGATGGGGGATCACGTGGGGGTCTTCATCACCCCGCTCAAGAGCCAGGGGGCCCTGGGCCGGCAGATCGCCGCCCGCGAGCGGGCGGAGAACCTAGGCCGGGTGTACGAATCCACCATGAGGTCAGTCGTTGAGCAGATGGGCCGCATGCCGGAGAGGGGTATTGACCGCTCAATGCGGGAATCCCTGGCGGCCGGCCTGCTCCAGCTGGCGTCGATCGCCCGGGAACTGGGGCTTGGCCACGAGTCCATCCTGGGAATCCTGGGTCCGAGCGAAGGGAATAAAATTCTGGATTTAACCAGACAGTTCTTGAATAAAGCCGGTTCCGAGCTGGCTCCGCTGGAGATGAGGATGCTGAAGGATGCCTTCGTGGAACTGAAGGGGGCCGGCGTCAGCATGACCCTGCTGGACCCGGTCGCGGGCCGATTGGAGGGCCGGGTCAACAACGCGCTGGATGCCCTGGAGAGCCGGGCACAAACGCAACTGCAGGATGCCCTTGCTTCCGATAAGGTGCCGGAGGCGCAGCAGGCCGGGGCCGATGCCGGACGGGGCACGCATGCCCTGGCGGATACCGCTGAAGGGCTTCGGGCCCTGCGGGGCAACAACAGCTCCATCTCAGAGAACTTCTCCGCCAACACTTATCGCCGGATGGGGAATGTCTTCTCCAGCTCCAGCGCTGTGCGGGGCGCCGACGCGAGCCAGTCCGAGGCCCGCACCCCCTCCGACGCGCAGGCCGCCGGGCGGAAACAAAAACTGCTGGACCAGGCGCTGCGCCTCTTCACGCTGGAGGCGATGGGCGACCCCGCCGGCGCCCAGGCGCTGCAGGTGATCCAAGCCATCCACGGGATCGGGCCGGACCAGGCGCTGACCGTGCTGCGGGAGATGTTCGGTTCCTTCCAGGCGGAGGCCAAACAGCGGTCCACCGCGCTGAGCCAAATCATCCAGAGCAAGGGGGCCGGCTCTCCCGAGGCGCTGGCGGCCCTCCACTCCTCCCGGATCGCGCAGGACCGGATGGCGCGCGTGGGCCAGCACCTCTTCACGATCGAGACCAAGGGGATGAAGCCCCAGCAGGCGATCCAATTCGCCCGCGAGATCTTCAACGCGGTGAACGGCAACCTCAGAACCTTGCTGGCCGACGGCGCCAAGGTGGTGCAGGCGCACGGACAGGCGGCGCAGGGGGTAGCGCGGGATCTTGGGTTCAGCCACCGGAACGTGGGCTCCCTCGCCCAGCAGGGGGTCGGCTTCCTGCTGCGGGCCGGCGTCAAGGGGCCGGAGCTGGCGGCGGAGATCAAGCATTTCTCCACCCAGCTGACGGAAACCTTCACTCAACTAACACAGGTCTACGACGCTCTCGGCGGCCCCAACGCGGTGGCCTTTGAAGGGGTCAGCGCCGCCGCCCAGCAGATCGGCCTCTTCTCCGCTTTCTCCGTGGACGCGGCCAAGCGGTCGGGCCTGAGCGGGGCCGCGCTCAATGAGCTTGCCACCCATCTAGCAACCGGCATACAGGAAGCGGCCGGCTTGTTCCAGGCGCGGGCGCAGGCCTTGGCCAACCCGCAGGCGATGCAGCAGGTCAAGCAGATGGACGCCGGGCGGGCCGGCCAATTCTTCCAGCAGGAGATCGGCGCGATCGAAGGCCTGATGGCCGGTTTGGCGGCCGCCAAGGCCAATGGAGCCCGGCCGGACGTGGTCAGCCAATCGTCCTCCCACCTGACGCAGGCCGTGCAGGCGGTGCAGAGCCAGCTGGCCGCTTACCTTGGCCTGCAGGGAGGCGTTGCCCAGAAGGAGAAGGATAACAATCTGGGGATGGTCTTCACCCAGCTGAGCGCGCTCCAGCAGGCGACCCTCTCGATGATCAATTCCGGCTTGGCCGATGCCTCCACGGCCGGTCAGCAGATGCTCCGGCAGAACCTGGCCCTCATGGCCGAGACGGTGGCCCAGATGCGGGGCGGCGCCGCCGGCAACGTGGGCGGCCGGGAGCTGGAGGCGGTAATGGACCAGGCCAACCAGCTGATCCGTTCCCAGGCGGACTGGAACCGGCTCAGCACGCAGGCCAAGGCCGATATCGTCACGGCGATGATGGGGCTGGAGGCGGCGGCCCGGCAAGCGGGGTTGAACCCCGGCGATACCAACGCGGTGTCCCGGCAGACGCGCGGACTGTTCCAGAACGCGGTGGCTAGGGAGTTCCACAACCTGCTCGACGGCAAGCTCGACACCAACCAGAAGTTCGAGCTGGCGCTGGCCGGCCGGAACGCCCCGGAGTGGGCCGTCGAGTCCCAAGCGACGCGAGAGCTGGTTGCCCAGCGGATGAACGAGTCGCGGGAAGCGCTGCTGGCCCAGGCGCTGATGGGCCAATCCACCGCCAATCCCCGGCTCGCGCTGGACGCGACGCTCAAGTTGGCGGCGCTGGAGCGGGGCAACATCTCTTCCCAGCTCGTCAAGGGCTCCGAGCTTTCCAGCCGCGGCCAGATCGAGCGGCTCACGAAGGATATGGACGACCCGCAGGCCCAGATGACGATGAGGGAGGTGATCCGGGTGCTGCGGGAGGAGGTCCTGCAGAACAAGAGCCACCGGGCCGAATACTTGACGCTGGCGAAGGTCAACGCGCTGGCCGATGGGCTGGCCGACTCCCTGTCGGCCCGGGCGCCGATCGGGGACCCCGATGTGGCCAAGCTCTTCCCGGACGCCCTGACCGGCGACGCCCGCCGCCAGTTCCAGACCCGCTATGAGCAAATCGTCGAGATCTCCCGCAAACTGCACGACCCGAACCTGAGCGACGCGGAGAAGACCACCCTGATGGAGCAGAACTACCGGGCGGCGGCCGAGCTGGTGGCCGACGTCAACAAGGCGGTCAACCCGAACGAGGTCTTGGGCGAGGTTTCGGCCCAGGCCCTGCTGATGACGATGAGAGTGCGCCCCCAGGTCATGCCGGGCCGCGAGGCGGGCGAGACGGCTGAAGCGTACGGCGAGCGGGTCCGCTCCGTGACGCTCAACGGCGATGTCTACGTGGTCCGGGACGCGGGCGGCAGGGAGACCCGCTACGTCCGGGACGGCAACGATTGGGCCCGGCTGGAGCTCGGCCGGGATGCCGCCGGAAACGAGGCCTACCTGAAAAAGGAGGGCAAGGTCTCCCTCGATGGCATCGCCGGAGGCCGGTTCGAAGGCCGCTGGGATTGGAACAGCCAGAAGATCCGCTCCGTCTCCTGGCTGGAGAACTTCATCAGCCGCGACGCCGCCGCGCAGATGGACACCGGGCGCGGCAAGACCACCCTCTACCAGATGATGATCATCGCCCGGGACCTGGCCGGCGGCCAGCGCAAGACCAGCTTGATCATGGTGCAGGACCAGGCCGCCGTCCTGCAGACGATTGGCGACGAGGCCGCCACTCGGCTGCGGAGCCAGTTCGGCTACGAGGCGGTGGACATGAACGTGCTGGTCCAGCAGTCGCTGCCTTCGAACCGGGGCGGCAACCCCAGGGCGCTGCTCGAAGCGACCGCGGAGGGCTCCCGCAAGATCCTGATCATCAGCAAGGCGGAGATCAACTTCTCCGAGATCCATTCCAACTACACGGAAGCGGTCCGGGTGGCGCTCGACCGTTCCGGCCGGCTGATCATTGATGAAGCCGACACGCTGGCCTACGACCGGGAGTCGTACATCCTGGCGGCCGCCGGCAAGCAGTTCGCCGACGCCAAGGGGATGGAGGTCTTCTTCGGCGACAACGGGATGCTCCGCCGGATGGAGCGGCTGATGGACCCCAACCGGCCCAACGGCGAGGAGGGGCTCACCGTCCTCGATGGGCCGCGCGGCAAGTTTGATCCGGACGGCGCGACACCGCAGGCCTGGATCCCGGGACGCTCCTACGCGGAGCACGGCAAGGTGATCCTGAACGAGGCGGGCTGGCGCCTGGTCTCCAAGGAATTCTCGAGAGATTACTTAAGCCGCGGCCAGGCGGAGCAGATGATCCGGGGCCTGAGGGCCAAGCCGGGCGTGGACATCGGCGCCTGGTACGACGGCGTCTTCCCGATCAGCCAGGGCCGGGCCGAGCCGGGCAAGGCCTTCGGCGATCCCACCTACGCCGCGGCGGCCACCTACCGGGCCGTGCGGGTCATCGAAGCTCGGGAAAGGATGATGGACTTGGAAGCGCGGGACGAAGCGGCGCGAAACGGCGAGCTGGAAAATGGGGAAACCGGCCTGACCCCTCGTGAGAGAGCGGAACTGCAGGATCTCCGTTCGCAGGATTTGCCCTCGGTTTCCGAGTTCCGGCTGCCGGTGGAGGCGCTTCAGAACCCGCAGAACTTCGTCCGGGTGAGCGACACCATCAACCAGACCACCATGCCGGACACGATCTCCCGGTTGCTGGCGGCCAACCCGGAACTGGAGGTCATCATGGGGTCCGCCACGCTGGCCAGCGCCCTGCCGGTCCTGCGGGTCTTCCGGAACGTCAACCCGGCGATCGTGGACTCCACCTATTTCAACCTGGTGGCGCGGGGCTACCGGGTGATCGAGATCAACAGCGTGCAGCAATTGGAGAAAGGGGGACAAGTCTGGAACGAGCTGGCGGCGGAACGCAACCAAATCGCCCGGACGGAGACGGCCGAAAACCGGGAAAGAGGGCAGGGGGATCCGGGCAGCGTCATCCTGCTGATCCGGGATTCGAGGGTGCTGGCCGAGATCAACGGGCTGCTCGAGCAGATGATGGTGGGGATCCACGGAGAAAGCCGTGAGGTTTGGACCAGCGTTCCGGATGCCAACGGCAATTGGATCGGTGCGCGGGACGCGAGCGGCAACAAGATCATGCATACTGTCGGCCCGGGCCAGACCAGCATCACCCTCCTTCTGCCGGAAGATCCGGGGGCTGTCCGTTCGATCGGCCGGAACCTGCAGGGCCGGCTGGGCGAGGGGCTGGTGCAGATCGTGGGGCCGGACCAGCACGCTTCCCCGACCGATGCTGCCCGGCGGATGAGTGAGCCGGCCGCCGACGGGCAGGCCGCCTTGGGGCGGATCACCGTCGGCAACGAGCAGCTGGCCCGCGGCAACAGCTTCAACGGGAAACATGTGCCGCTGTCGGTTCTGATCGCCCGGGTGGATGGCCTCCACCTGGCCGCGCTGCAACAGCTCCACGGCCGGCCGAGCGGGCCGGAGCGGGCCCAGCGGGTGCAGCGGATCCTGATCATGGACGAGGCGACGCTCAACGCCGATCTCAGCCAAGTGGAAGCGAACCGCGGGCCAGTCGAGCGGGTGCTGCGGCAGATCCAGGCCGAAGGGCAGAACCTCGGCATCTCCGACATGACGCGCGGCGCGGCGGACGGCCTGGACCTGCTGGCCCGGTTCTCAGAGGGCAAGCTCACCAATCCGGTGGAGCGGGCGAACCTGCGGGCCCTTTACCTCGGCGTGCTCGGCGTGGACCAGGCGATCCGCCACCAGATCTCCGATGGGTTGTCCGGCTGGGCCCGGGTCCTGGTGCAGCGGGCGGAGGTGGCCTTGGGCGGCCCGGCCACCGAGTTTGGGCAAATCGCCGGCAAGGTGAAGGCGGACCTCTTCTTCCACCGGTACGGGGAAGGGACCCGGCTGGGCCAGGACGCCCTTTCCGGCGCCGACTGGCTGCGCAGCACCTCTCAGGGGGCCGCCCGCGAGGCCGACCGGGCGTTGACCGATTTGCACGGCCGGCTCTCCGAATACCTGTGGGACAACGCTTCCCGGCTGGATCCGGAGACGCGGAAGCTGCTGAACACCGTATTGGATAACCTGCAGTTGAATATCGCCGACGCCCGGCAGGTGGCCAACGGCTATGAGTCGCTCGTGGAGCCCTCCACGCGGGGGGCCCGGGATGGGCTCACCTGGTGGAGCGCCAGCACCCTGTCGCAGCGGGTGCAGGTGGCCCACGACAACTGGGTGCAATGGCTGCTGCCTTCCCGTTCCGAGGGCAGCACACAGATGATGATCGAGCAGAGGATCACCCAGGCGGCCCAGCAGGCCGGCGTTACGGAGCCGGCCCGGACCGTGGACCAGTTGGCCGCCCAGATGCGGGGCGAGGAGGCGGTTGATCCCTCCACCGGCCGGCCGGTGGATTCCGCCACGGTGGCCCGCTGGATTTCCGAACTGCGGGAACTGCGCGGCATGCCGCAGGGGCAGGTGATCGGTTCCACGCCGCTGGATCTGGAAGAGAGGATGGTCCTTCTCGGCTGGCTGGTGGGGCAGAGCTACGCGGCGCCGGCGCAAACCTCGCTGCTTGATTTCCTGCAGAACACGCTCCAACTCAACCTGACGCCGGCCGCGCCGGTCACCGGGCCGGACCAGGTCTGGGCGGCGATGGCGGCCCTGCAGCAGCAGGGACTCCTGCCGATGCTGGGCGAGAGGGTGGGCATGGAGCGGTTGATGGAGATGTACCAGGCCTACACGGCGATGGGCGGCCACGCGGCGGGCGTCCAGCTCTCCCGCGACGAGTTCCTGCGGGCGTTCCAGGCGGAGCAGCCGGGGGCGGCCTTGCTGGCGCTGATGGCGCAGCGCTCCGACCTGGATGAGCAGGGCAGGACCGAGCTGGCCCAGGTAGCGGTTTCCCTCGGCTATTACGCCACCCTCATGGAAGCGGCCGACCAGATGACCCGCCTGCAGACTTGGCTCGATCAGAATTGGAACTCGGCCCATGCCGACGAGGTCTGGCAGGCGGAGAAACAATTTGAGTACTGGCGGCAAAGGGACGCCGCGGCCCGCGCCGCCCTGCAGGATTCTCCTTCGGCCGACTTCGGGCAGATCCGGGCCTTGGCGGAGCAGTTGGGCGTCAACCCGTCCGCTCTGCTGAGGATCGGCGCGCCCCGGATGTCCACGGCGGAGCTCGATGGCTGGATGAGCGGTTTGGAGAAGGCCGCCGGGGTGCTGAACATTGATAGAAACACCTTGATGAACACGGTCACCCTGCCGCGCATGCGGCAGTTCACTCAGGCGCCGGGCGCTTGGACCGACTTCGTCTTCCAGATGACCCGCAGTAAAGAGGTGGCGGCGGCGGTTTCGCTGGTGGAGGTCTTCCTGAAGCAGGGGGATCTGCAGCAGAAAGATGTCGAAGAGGCCGGGATGGCGCGCGGGATTCTTTCCAAGGAAGATGCGATGTTCCTGCTGCGGCCCGACTATGACGCCGGCTTGACCGCCGAGGTGACGGGGCTCCTCACCCAAGCGGATAAGGCCTCGGAGAGGAACCGGACGGACCTGCGGACCGACCGGGAGGCCTTCTGGGAGGCCGCGGGCGATTTGCGCCAGGGTCTGGAGATCGTGGTCCGGCAGCGGCTCGGCATGCTGCCGGCGGACAAAGCCGATCCGAAGACGGAACCGGACTTGAGCCCGATCCTCGACGCGATCGTGGCGGAGGTCCGGACCAACCCCGGCAAGGAAGGGTTGGAGAAAGCGATCGGCAGGGTCCTGAGCACCGTTCTGGGTCCGGCCGCTATCCGCGCCCAATTCGCGGGACTCAAAGACCTTGCTCCGGACCAGCTCAAGCTCCGGGTCGGATTCCTGAAGGAGGCGCTGGCACGGGAAGCGCAGGGCTGGATCGAGACGCATCCTGAGCTGTTCCGGGACGGGCCCTCGGAATGGGGCCCCTGGAAGCTGTCGGCCTTGGCCCGCAACCTGATCACGGTGCGCCAGCGCCTGCCGGGCGCCTCCGAGGTGAACGGCCTGGAACTGCTGATGCGGCTCAACGAGGAGACCGGCATTATCTTCATGGATCAGGCGGAGCAAACCATCACCCGCGAAGGGCTGCTCCAGGTCTTAAGTCTTGTCCCGAACATGAACGAGTTGAGCATTGAGCTGGAGGCGAAGACCGGCTCCGGGGCCGTGACCCAGGCGATGTTCGCCCTGATGGGGGTGCTGGACGCCGTGCGGGTGTCGGCACCGCACCTGCTGAAGGGGGCCTCGCTGGCCGACCTGGCCCGCGTTGCCGCCGAGGGGATCAGCCCGATCAACCCGGACCCGACCGCGCTGCTGCGCTGGGTGGGAGACAAGGCGCCGGGCTCCGTGGCGGCGGCCGCCTCCGCGCTGCTGCGCTTCATCCCGCAGATGCGGGCTGAGCTGTTCAAGATGGTCCAGTGGATGGCCCTGCAGGAAGAGGGGCAGCCCAAGCCGGGCGCCAGCATCACGTTGTCCGCCGAGCACCGGACGGCCCTGAAGAAGGCGCT
The DNA here is from genome assembly GCA_964372955.1 of uncultured Planctomycetia bacterium. Taxonomy (GTDB): domain Bacteria; phylum Omnitrophota; class Gorgyraeia; order 1-14-0-20-64-10; family 1-14-0-20-64-10; genus CAYJTC01. Next base: position 23,511 of record CAYJTC010000011.1, read on the forward strand.
GGCGGATCAAATCATCTTCTCCCTTCCGACGCCGTGGGCGCAAACGGCCGACCAGGCCAACGCTTTCAAGCAGATGGCCCGAATGGTGGCGGACGGGATGCTGCAGGCGCTGGACAGCAAGGCGCCCGACTCCGAACAGGAGCTGCGGGCAATCTTCGGCCCCGCCACGGGGCAATTCCTGACCGGGCTGCTGGATTACTGGCAGACGGCGGTCCAGTCGGCGGTGTCGGATAAGCTTCTGCAGCCGGGCGAGGCGGCGATCCTGATCAACCAGGCGCAGGGACGCAAGGATGCCTGGGCCAAGGCCCTGTCGAACGATCTGGTGGAGACGCTGTACGGGTTCGAGCCGGTCTGGCAGGCGGCGCTGACAGAGCTGGCCGGATCCATGGAGGCCGCCAACAACCCGCTGACGCGGGTGATCCTCAACACCCGCACCTCCGGCGAGTGGATGCTGATGCTGAAACAGCCCGGCCGCCTGCTGCGCAGCCCGGAGATGCTCGCCACCCTCGGATTCGAGGGGGTCAACTTTGAGGACCCGGCCGCACGGCAGGCGGTGGAGCAGGTCTTCACGGAGCTTGCCGCCCTGCTCAGCCCGGACCAGGCGCGGAGCGAGCAGGCCAAGAGCTTGGGCCGGGCGATCACCGCCGAGCATGCCGGCCGCTGGCTGGAGGCGCAAGCGGGCTTGATCACCGATATCATCTTGACCACCGATATCACACCTCCGAATGCACAGGAGATAAAGGAGAGGATGTTGGCCGGCGCACTCTCCGAGTTCTCCTCTTCCATGGTCCGGGACCCGCTCAACTTCGGTTCTTGGGACGCCCTCAACCGGCTGCTGGAGAGCCCGCAGGTTCGCTCCTGGCTGGAGTCCAACGTGGAGTTGCGCGGCGCGATGCTGGGGCTCGACGGAGCGCTGCGGGAAGGGGAGGTCAAGGCGGCGGAATCGGGCCAGCTCTTCGGCAGCGGCAACGCCGCGCTGGACGGCCGGATCCGGGACCGGGTGGACCGGCTGGCCGCTCTGTCCGACGAGCTCGCGTGGGCGCAGGAGTCCGATGCCGGGGCCCGGCGCCGGATCGAGCTGCGGCTCGCCGACCGGCAGATCGAGCGGAAGGGCCTGGCGCTGCCGAGCCGGGAACTGCTGACCCAGGAATACGCGGACAAGGCAGGGAGCGCCCGCGAGGCGGTGATGGATGTCCACGCCGCCAAGGAGAAGGACTTCCAGTTCCGCCTGGCGCAGGCGGCGCAGGTGAGCCAGCAGATGCAGGGCAGCCAAACGCAGCCCCGGGATCTCAACTTTGTCTCTTCGATGTACGACACCGCCCTCCCGGAGGCCGGCCAGAAGCGGGCCGCCGCCCGGACCTGGACCCGGCAGGTGAAGAACCTCCTCTCGCCGGTCTATGCCGAGTACCAGAAGGGGATGGCGCGCTCCAAGGCCCTCACCCAGCAGCAGAATCTCGATCCCCGGGCGGAGGAGGTTATCCTTTCCCAGCAGGAAGGGATCCTGCGCGATCAGCTCCAGGGCCGCAAGCTCACCCCGGCGGAGCGGGAGTCCCTGGCCGAGATGACGGCCGCGCTGATGGACCTGCCCGGGCTGACCGAGGAGCAGCGCCAGGAGGCGGACCGCCTGTTCGGCCTGCTGACCGGCGACGCCCCCTTCACCTACCGCCAGCTGGTCACCGACGAGGAGAACTCCCTCGGCCAGATGCTGGAGAAGGTCTTCACGCCGGAGTTCCTGTTCCAGATCCAGTCGAACATGCAGTTCGTGGCGGCCCCGGTGGCGGCCTGGAAGAGCGTGGAGGTGGCCGGCTCCAAGGCCCGCCTCTTCTTCCTGATGAACGACTGGGGCACTTACCGGCGGTCCACCTCCAGCGCCGCGCGGGATCTGGCCTGGATCTACCTGCCCGGTTCCGAGGCGATGGTGATGAAAGACCGGCAGCTGCTGCAGGAGAAGGAGCGGCTGCTGGAATTCATGGAACGCACCGCCTCCCGGCTGTCGGCCCTGGGACGGCAGAACGGCATCGCCCGCGTGCACCAGAAGGGCCGCGGCATGGACCGGCTGGCCCAGGAGATGCGCAAGATCGTGCCCGCCTTCACCGAGAGGAACAAGACGGTGGGCAAGGATGACCTGACGCTGCGCAAGGACCATCAGGCCGGGATCAGCACCGAGGAGTGGACCCACTTGACGCAGGAACTCAACGAGCACCGCTACGGCATCAGCCGGATCAAGACGACCGCCGCGCTGAACCGGATCCTCGGTGAACTGATGGGGGTGGAGGCGGAGGAGGCGCACCGGATCTTCAGCCCCGGCGGCGGGCACCAGCGGATGTTCGGCAACTTGCTGGCGGAGCTGGAGGCGGTGGTGGCCCGGTGGGCGCAGTCCGACAACCCGAGCCAGGACCTGGCCGGCCAGCTGCGGTTCCTCGTCGAATCGGTGAAGGGTGAGCCGCACCTGTACGTGCCTTCCTTCGCGATCGCGCTGCACCTGGTGGCCGAGCAGGCCGGCGGCGTGGACAAGCTGGTGGAGCGGCTGAATTCCTCGCAGGATGCCGAGGCGGACTTCCGGGAGCTTTCGCAGCAGGCCCTGGAATCCAACTTCATGGGTCGGAAGGACTGGGATGCCTTCAAGACCGGTCTGGACAACGTCCAGGCGGAGCCGATCCAAATCACCAATGGCAAGGAGGGCCTGGACCAATTGCGGCAGACCGAGGCCCCGGCCAAGCTCTACCAGGTGAACGAGGACCGGCCCGGCTACCTGATCCTGGAAGCCGAGGCCTCCTCCCAGCACATCCTCTCCCGCATGATGGACCCGACCCGCGTCTTCGAGGAGATCGAGCGGGGACGGGTGGTCAAGTCGGAGAAAGAGCTGGACCAGGTGCTCAAGGAGCACAGGGTGGACCTGAATCAGCGGGCGCACAACACCAAACTGCCGGTCTTCCTCGCCTATTGGAACAAGGCCGAGCAACCCGATGCTGACGGAAACATCGCCCAATTGCTGCCGGCTCAGCTCTGGCTGCAGAAGAACCTGCAAGCGGTCGGCGTGATCCGCAGGGATGCCGCCGGCGCCTGGGTCGCCGCGAACCCCTCCCAGGTGGTCACGGTCGTCGGCATGTCGTCGGATCTGGAGGCGAAGACCCGCCACGATTTCATCTATCATGAGATGGACCACTCGCTGCGGGACACGGTGACCGCCTACGAGCAGGCCAGCAACGCGAAATGGGACAGTTTAACTCCCGCGCAGAAGCAGATGTGGAAGGCCACGCTGGAATACACCGGCGCTTACGACGTGGAGGAAACCGCCGATAACCAGGCCGAAGTTCGGAAGACCCTCTCCCAAGAGATGACCGCCTACATCCGTCCCGACGGCGCGGCGATGCTGAAGAAGTGGGAGATCATGATGCTGGCCGCCGCGGGAGAGCTGCCCGAGGGGAAGATCAGCGATCGGCAGATGCTGGCCGCCCTCACGCTGCGGGACCTGGTGCTGGACAAGCAGGGCAACAAGCTCCAGGAGCATTGGGACTGGGTCAAACAGTTCGCTTTGGAGATCGAGGCGATCGCCCAGGAGTTCGAAAAGGGCTGGCTCAACGGCACGCCGGCCGCC
>CAYJTC010000012.1:0-26988 GCA_964372955.1 uncultured Planctomycetia bacterium
CGACGCCAAATCCATCCTCGGAATCCTGCTCGGCTTAGGCCGAATTCAATGGTAAATTAGAGCCAAGATGCTCAATCCCGCCACTGAGCTCATGCAGAAGGTCCAGGCGATCTGCCGCAAGGACTGCCGGTACAAGCCGGAAAGCTACTTCTTTGTGATGGCCGCGCTGCATTTTACCGTCAGCGCCCTGCCGGAGCGCCGGCACGTCACCGGCCAGGAGCTGCTGGAGGGGATCCGGGTCTACGGGCTGGACCAGTTCGGGCCGCTGGCCCGCCAGGTGTTCGAGCATTGGGGAGTCCAGGAGACGGAGGATTTCGGCCGCATCGTCTTTTCCCTCATCGAGGTCAAGCTCCTGGGCAAAACGGAGGAAGACACCCTGGCGGATTTCAAGCAAGTCTATGAGTTTTCCCGAGCGTTCGACCCCCGCGGTCTCTTCAAGCTCCACGACAAAGTGGAACCGAATATCTCCAAAAGTTAGTGTATAAAAATTAGTTATTGGCCTTGTTTTTTTTGACCGGTTCAGCCATACTTTGAATATCACCCCATGAAGACGGCCCGATTTTTTGTCGCCACTTTCCTGGCCCTTTGCCTTGCTCTGCCTAACTCTGCCTTGGCCCTGCGCGGGAAGTCCGCCTCCGAAACCTCCACCCGCGCCGGCCTGGAGGAATCTCTTGGAAAACCGCCTCAGCGCAGCATCCTGCTCCATCCATTGAATCTGGCCGCTTGGATCTTGGAGGGCCTCCTGAAAGACGACCAAACCGGTCTGATCGTTGTCTCCCGATCCTGGGCCAGCCGCCGGTATCTGGGGGATCGAATCATCTCCGCCGAAGCGCTGCCGGAGATCAACCGGATCCTCGCCGACGTCCTTCTTCCAATGGCTCCACTCTCGAAAGGGATGTTCAGAAGCCACGGACTCTGGAACAGCGAAATTGCCTGGGCCCTGCGCCGGCGCGGAGTGATCGGTTTTATCTTGACGGAGGAAAATATTTCCTACGAAACTTACTCCCAGCATCCGGCCTCAGTCGCCGGCCGACTTCTTGAGGAACTTTCCAGGCGAAAAGAGCTAACCGGCCTGGTGAGCCTTTCCTACCGGCAATTCAATACCCTCGTTCCTTCCCCCAAGCTCGGATCGAGATTCTTAACCAACCATCCCAATTGGCTGGAGGAAATGCGCTCCTTGTTGAGTCTGGCGCTGGGGGAACGCGAGCCCGATCGAGGAAAAACTCCTGCGGCTTACCTGCTCTGGCACAGCGATGCAGCTCGCACCTTAAGAAACCGTCCGGTCGTGGTCTCGGTGCGGCCGATAGAAAAAACCGACCCGGTTCTGGTCGCCCAAGAAATCATTGAATGGGCGGCGCAGGAACTCAGCCGCAACAAGAGACTCCTGTGGTATCGGGAGGACGGCTGGTTGAATTTTCCTTGCGAATTCGTCGGCAAACTGGGCCCCACCTTCCCCTCAGGAACCGCTCTACGGCTCAACGGCGGGAAACTGCGCCTCCGAATGAACCGGGCTCTTCGACAAAATTTCCCTGGCACATCCCAAGCAGCTCAAATCTTTCGGGCGCATGGGATCCATGGAATCCGGATCGTGGTATCAGTGGTAGGACACGGCGCTTTCTACAGACCCAAACCCCTGGCCGAACGGATCGTTCAAGCGCTTCCGGAGGCCCTCCCCAAAAATCCATCCCTGCGAATCGGATCTACGGTCCTTCTCTCCTATCGGGACGCTGGCGTTGGAGTCCTCGAGAATATAAACGTATCCAATGCTTTCACTAAGCAACCCGCTTTGGCGCCCAGCACGAATCGGGTCTTCAAGAGAATTTTGTTGGGGACAAGCGAGGCCGTCCGATGGCTCAAGGACGAGGGGATCGATCGGATCCTCATCAAGAAAGCGGTCCAAGGAAAGCACCCCACCCTCACCGCCGGGCTGGAGGAAGATTGGACGGACCGGCTTTATCCGACGTGGGAGAGGCTGGCGCGGGAGCAGTTTGCAAAGAAGGGACTGCCGTTAGATGTGGAGTCGGCGCCCCTGTATCGGCTGGTGGGGACCGGCCATCCGCAGGTCGTTGAAGGTCTGTTCAAAGAGCTGGCCCATTTCGCCGTTTTGGTGCGTGATACAAAGGCCAATGGAAAGTTCTCTTCCCCACTGGTCCTTCAAATCCATCCGCTGCCTCCCGAAAAAAAGGAAACCCTTGGTCCCCTTGTCTTAATCCTCAAGATTCCCTGGGCGCTTGAAAACAGCGCGGATGCCAGGCGCCTGGCCCGGCGGCTTGAAAAGCATGGGTGGAAAGGCCGCCGGGTCAGGAGATTTTCGACCGCCTTCTTGACCTCCTGGGATCCGGCAGAATATCTCTTGGGCCCGGAGATTGTCAAGGGGGTGGAGCGATTGCGCGCCAAAAGCAGGCATCTGCGTGATCAGCTGCTGGTGGCACTCCATCCCGGCGATTCCCTGAAGGTTGGTTTATCATTGGATCGAGTACGGTTGTGGGAAGCCGCGAAGGAGCGGGCCGGCTTAGCTTATGACTCCGATCTGCCTTACTTGAAGCAGGTCAGCAGTATGACCCTTCAGGAGATCGAGCAGGATCTACTGAAGGAGGCCCGGGCGATCGCCGCAGAAGGTTGGAGCGGCGCCGGGCTGCATTCTCGCCTGGAAACCCTGGCCCTTCTTCTGCCTGATGGGGAGAAGATCCTGCAGTCTTTCTTGAGCTCGCTCAAAGAACTCCCAGCGTCCGATGGAGCTTACCAAGGGATGCAAAAGGCGCTCAGCGCCCACTTGGGGAAGATCAACCGCTCGCAGGATCCTCCGGCGGTGCTGCTCAAGAAGTTACAGGTTTTCCCGTTCCAGGCCTATCGAGAATGGCTGCGGCGGGGGCCTCTGCTTTTGAAGACCACCCTTCGCTATCTCAAGCTGGCGCGGAAAGAGAAATTCTACAAAGAAATGGAGGTGCCCACACCTGATCTTTCGGAGGGGGAAGAGCTGCGCCTGATTCTCAAAGACAAGAAGGGGCTGTTGGGGAAGGAGGCCCTTCGGATCCGCAGGAGAGGAACACGCTACTTTTACGAGATGGTTCCTTCTGCGGGTGCTACCCCCAGCTTCGGAACCGGGGTCCCCTCTTTGGAGTTGGAAGAGGGTCCCAATCACGCTGTCATCCTGTTTCAATATTCTCCGCATCTGGAGAGCGAAGGGAAAAGTCCTGTCACCCCGCGCCTGTGCGTTGAGAGGCAAGGGGACGCGATTCGCCTCTATCACTGGCGGGATTCCTCCGATCTGAATTGGGTGATTCGGAAAGCCCCCGCCGCCGGGCTGGAGGAGAAGCGGGACCGGCGGGAGGCGGCGATGGCAGCGGATCTGAAGAGCGGGGCGCGGCGTCAGGTGGTGGAAGCGCTGGAAAAACTGTACGACGCTGAACCCGCCTCAGTGGGGACGGAGGCGCTGGTGTTCACCCGGCCGGACACCTTCGAGCTGGTGCCGCTGGCCATCCGGTGGGGCTGGAACGTGGCGGTCCTCTCGGATGAGCCGCAGGCCGCAGACCTGGAAGCCCTGCTGGACTCTCTCCCCGCGGAGCTAAAAAAGGGCCGATACGCCATCGGGATCGGAAAGGCCTCCCTGTTCCTGGACCAGTTCCCCGAGCATACCTGGATCAACACCCGCCAGAAAGGTCTGCTCGTCCTGGGTCTGCCCTCGGAACTGGAGGGACTTCCCGAAGCGGAGACCCAGGTCCTCCAGGCGGTCCGCACCTTCCTCGAATTGTCGGTATAAAACCTTGTCCGATGACCATTTGACATTATAATGCTTTAATGCTAAACTTGATTTTAGGAGGTGACCCCAATGATCCGAACCATGATCTACTTGCCTGAAGCGCTCCATCGAGGGCTGAGGCATCTAGCTATTGAGCGGGATTCTTCGTTGACGGAGCTCGTTCGAGAGTCTGTCGAGGCCTTGTATCGGGAGGACCTCGAGGACATCCGTATCGGCCGCAAGCGGCTTAAGGAGTACCTCGCTAGTCCAGAGAAAGCGATCCCCTACACAACCTATCGCCACCGGCGAATCCGACGCGCTGCGTGAGCTACGAGGTTCTCCTACACCGGGCCGCCCAAAAGGAGCTGGGTCGCCTTCCGGAGGCTCTCGTTAAGGTACTTGACCCTGTCATTGCGAATTTGAGCTCTGACCCAAGGCCCATCGGTGCCAAGAAACTCCAGGAGAGCCTTCACCGAATCCGAATCGGTTCCTGGCGAATCATCTATGCCATCTTCGACAAAGAGAAGCGCATTGTCATCCTTCGGGTAACTAAGCGGAGCGAACGGACCTATAAAGGTCTCCCCAAAGCTTAATGTGAAAAATCGGACTTCTTCTGCACATCGGTGCGGGACGGTGGCGATTGTGGGGCGCCCCAACGTGGGGAAATCCACCCTGATGAACCGCCTGCTGGGGCAGAAGATCGCCATCGTCTCGCCCAAGCCGGAAACCACCCGGGAGCGGCTGTTGGGAATCCTGACCTTGGCCGGCGCGCAGGTCCTGTTCCTGGACACCCCCGGCATCTACCGGGGACCCAAAACCCTCTTAGCCAAGCATCAGGTGCAGGCGGCCCGGGAGGCCCTGCAGGAGGCGGACCTCCTGCTGTTGATGACCGAGGCGCAGGCCGGGTTGACCGAGGCGGACCGGCAGATTATGCAGTTGCTGCCTAAAAGAGGGGGACGGTCCCCTGCGGGGACAGTCCCCGTGTTCCTGGCAATCAACAAAGCGGACCGGGTCCGCAAGGAGCTGATCCTGCCACAGATCGAGGAGGCGGGAAAGCTTCACCCCTTCCGAGAGATCTTTCCCATCTCCGCGACTAAAGGGGATAACGTTCAGGAACTGCTCCAAGCGCTCGTCGAAGCCCTGCCGGAAGGACCGGCCTTGTACCCGGCGGATCAGGTGACCGACCGGCCCCTGCGGGAGCTGGCCCGGGAGCTGATCCGGGAGAAGGCGCTTCTTTTCACCCATGAGGAGGTCCCCCACGGCGTAGCGGTGGTGATCGAAGAGTGGCGGGCCGGCCAACGCTCCGGTGCCAGGCACCGAGATGCGACGCCTCAAGATGCGGTGCCTGGCACCGTCTACATCCGGGCGACGATCTACGTAGAGCGGGACTCGCAGAAAGGGATCTTGATCGGCAAAGAAGGAGCCCTGCTCAAAAGGATCGGGCAGGCGGCCCGCAAGGAACTGGAGGAGCTGACCGAAGAGGCCCTCTACCTGGACCTGTGGGTCAAGGTAGCCCGCCAGTGGCGAAAAGACCCGGTGATGCTCAAGCGCTTGGGCTATATGCTATGATAAAAATCGATGCGGACTGCTGGCAACAAGCGGTGGCTGCTTCGGCAGATCACCCTGTTCACCAACCTCACTGACCCTCAGCTGGATTCCATCAGCGCCAGGGCCCGCCTGGTGGACCAGGAAAAAGGGGAGATCATCTACCGCCAGGGGGACCCCCCGGACGCCTTCTACGGCTTAGTCAGCGGGCGGGTCCGGGTTTTCGTCCAGCAGGCCGGTGGCAAGGTAGAGACTCTGGAGGTCCTGCATCGGGGCGACTACTTCGGAACGATCTCCCTGCTGACCCACGAGCCCCACTCGGTCACCACCCAGGTGATCAACGACGCAATCTTAATCAAGGTCAAGCGCCCCGACTTCGAGGCGATCCTGAAAGAGATCCCGGAGATCGCCATCCACCTGTCCACCACCCTGTCCCGGCGCCTGCGCCAGAAAGACCTGCCGGTCAAAAGGGTCTTTGAATCGACTCTCATCTCGATCTACAGCCCGCTGAAGGGAACCGGCCGGACCATGTACGCGATCAACCTGGCCGCCTCCTTGAAAAGAGAGACCGGCAAGCGGGTGATCCTTCTGGACTTAAGCCCCAGCGGGGCGGAGGTCTGCCATGCCCTGGGAATGGCCACCTGCCCGGTCCCGATCCGGCTCAAAGGGGCCGCTTTTGACCAAGCCCGGGTATCCTCCGCGATTCTGGACCACCCCGGATTGGGGGTCTCGATCTTGAGCATCGCCTATGATCCGAGTTTCGCCTCCGATGTGACCCAGATCACCCCTCTTTTGTCCTACCTGGCCAACTTGTTTCACTTCGTGATCACCGACCTGCCGCACGAGATGGATCGGCTGGTCTTTAAGGCCCTCGTGCAGGCCGACGGGATCCACATCGTCTGCGAAGGCAGCCGCGAACATCTGGCCGCCACGGGCAAGCTGATCGAGGAACTCCAGAAGACGATCCAGCAGGCCGGGGACCGGATCCGGGTGGTGGTCAATGAGATCTCCGAGCAGGTTCCCCCGGAGGAACGGGTGGAAATTCTGGGCCACAAGGTGTACGCCACCCTTCCGGCCGTCACCGCGCCGCCAGCGCCCGGGCACCCGATCGTTCTGGCCCATCCGGACTGGGAGTATGCCCAGGCGGTCCGGCGGATCAGCCGGGAAATCGGGGAGGTTCTGGTGGGGTTGGTGCTGGGCTCCGGGGCGGCCTTGGGGCTGGCTCACATTGGGGTCCTGAAGGTTCTGGAGCGGGAGAAAATCCCGATCGACCTGGTGGCCGGCTCTTCGATCGGGGCCCTGATCGGAGGCCTGTGGGCCGCCGGGTACGGTTCCCCCCAACTGGAGGAGATCGCCGCGCAGTTCCGAACGAAACGCTCCCTCATCCAGCTGCTGGATCTGGGCATTCCGAAATTCGGGATCTTGGGCGGCCACCAGGTGACCCGCCTTCTTCGGCGTTACCTGGGCAACAAAACCTTTCGGGACGTCAAGGTCCCAATCAAGATCGTCGCCTGCGACTATGGCCGGCGGCAGCTGGTGGTCCTGGAGGAAGGACCCCTGGTCCAAGCGATCCGGGCCTCCGTGTCGATCCCGGCGATCTTCGAGCCGGTGAAGATCAATGGGCGCTGGTTGACCGATGGGGGGGTGCTCGATCCGGTCCCCGTGGACGTGCTGACCGGAATGGGGGTTCACAAGCTGATCGCGGTCAACACGCTGCCCAGCCCCCAGGACATCCACCGGCGCCACGAGGAGCTGGCCCGCGAGCGGGACCGGCTGATTCAGGAAGCCAAAGCAAAAGGCTGGTTTTATTCTCTGAAATTCAGCTTCAGGCGCCGGTGTTGGAGGTGGATCGATTCCAACATCTTCGATGTGATCATGCACACGATGCAGGGGATGGAATACATCTTAGCCGAGGCCGGATGCGCCCAGGCGGATGTGGTGCTTCATCCGACCTTGCCCCGGATCAACTGGTTTGAGTTCTACAACGTGGACCAGCTGATCCGGCGGGGCCAGGAGGAAACGGAGGCGCACCTTCCGGCGATCAAGAAACTGGTGTTCGAGACGTAAAAAGATTAGCCGGTTGGCCGGTTCGCCGGTCGACGGAAGAACGGGCAAACGGGAGAACGGGACATGGCCATTTATAAGGTGGGAGTGATCGGCGCAGGAACGATGGGGGCCGGGATCGCGCAGGTGATCTCGTACAACGGGATTCCGGTCATCCTCAAGGAGGTGAGCGACGAGTTCCTCCAGCGGGGCTTGAGCACCATCCGGAAGGTCTACGAGGCCCGGGTGGCCAAGGGACGGATGACCCCTGCGGAGATGGAGGAGAAGATGCGTCTGGTCACTCCAACCCTCTCCGATGATCCACTCAAGGAGGCGGATCTGGTCATCGAGGCGGTCCCGGAATCGATGAAGCTGAAGCTCGAGATCTTCCGGAAGCTGGACCAGATCTGCTCGGAGGGAGCGATCCTGGCCTCTAACACCTCGTCCCTGTCGATCTCCGCGCTGGGAGCGGCCACTCGCCGGAGCGCGCAGGTGGTGGGGGTGCATTTTTTCTATCCGGCCCACGTGATGAAGCTGGTGGAGGTGATCCCGGGCTTGGAGACCAGCGACGAGACGGTGGAGGCGGTCACCGCCTTTGCCGAGGGGATCCGGAAGCTCCCGGTGAAGGTCCGGGAATGCCCCGGCTTCCTGGTCAACCGCCTGCTGATGCCGTACCTCAACGAGGCGGTGCTGGCCCTGCAGGAAGGGGCCGCCGGGATCTCCGAGATCGACCAGGCGATGACGGGCTTAGGCTGGCCGATGGGCCCCTTCACGCTGATCGACGCGCTGGGCCTGGACATCTGCGCGGAAGCTGGCAAGGTGCTCTGGCAGGGATACGGGGACCGGATGAAGCCGGCCGAGCTTTGGGTCCGAATGCTGGAACTCAAACGGCTGGGCCGCAAGGCAGGCAAGGGCTTCTACGACTACACGGGGGCTGGGCCCACCGACCCGGGGAAACCGGATCCAGAGCTGGATAAGGAGATCCAGGCCCTCCGGCAGAAAATCGGGAGCCTCCCGGCCGCCCCCTTCGCCCCCATTCGGCTGATGACCCTGATCATCAACGAAGCGGTGCTGGCCCTGCAGGAGGGGATCTCCTCGGCCAGTGAGATCGAGACGGCGGTGCTGGCCGGCCTGGGCTACTCCCCTTCCAAAGGGGGGCTGCTTCACACCGCCGACGCCATGGGGATCGACACGCTGGTGGATCAGCTCGACCGGCTCACCCAGACCTTCGGGTTCCGGTTCCACCCGGCTTATCGGTTAAGGACCATGCGCAACGCCGGGAAAAGCTTCTTCACCCATTCGTAGGGGAAAGAGGGAAACCATGGGAAAGAGGGAAAAGCGGTATTGTAAAAAAAGAATCGACCTAACCCCTCCTTCCCCTCTCTCCCCTCATTCACTATTATTAGGGACAGATAAAGGAGGCGCCCTATGCCGGATTATCAATATCTAGGAATCTCCGTGGAAGAAAGAGTGTGCACCCTGACGATCAGCAACCCGCCGGCCAACCTGCTGTCCCGGGCGGTCCTGACGGAGTTGCGCAGCTTCCTGGATGGCCTGGCCCGCGACCCGGGATCCACGAAGGTCCTCGTCATCACGGGGGCTGGCACCTTCTTCATCGTCGGGGCCGACATCAAGGAGATCTCGGAGATCCGGGACGCTGCCGCCGGCGCCCAGGCGGCTGGCTTAGGGCAACTGGTGTTTAGCCAGATCGAAAATCTGCGGGTCCCCACGATCGCCGCCATCAACGGACATTGCCTGGGCGGGGGCAACGAGCTGGCGATCTCCTGCTCCATCCGGATCGCCAGCGACCGGGCGAGGATCGGACAACCGGAGATCAACCTGGGAATCATTCCCGGCTTCGGCGGGACCCAGCGGCTGGCCCGTCTGGTGGGCAGGGGCAAAGCGCTGGAGCTGAATTTGACCGGCGACATGATCAACGCCCAGACGGCTCTGGAGATCGGGCTGCTCAACAAGGTGGTCCCGGAGGCGGAGCTGATGAAGCAGGTGATGGGGATGGCCAAGAAGATCGCCGCCAAAAGCCGGCCGGCCATCGAGCGGATCCTGCGGGCCACCCGGGAGGGGCTGGCGGTCCCGCTGGAAGAGGGTTTGAAGCTGGAGGCCCAACTGTTCGGAGAGCTGTGCGACCTGCAGGACATGCACGAAGGCCTGAAGGCCTTCCTGGAGAAACGGCAGCCCAAATTTCAGGATCGATGAGCATCATGGAGTCCACCCTCCCGCAGCTCTTCGGGCTCAAGGCCCGGACCTACGGGGACCGGACCGCGCTGAAGGTTAAGCGCTCCGGGACCTATCAGGAGATCTCCTGGAACGATCTGCGCGGACAGGTGGACCAGCTCGCCTTAAGCTTGATCGACCTGGGAATTCAGTCGGGAGACCGGGTCGCCATCCTGTCGGAAAATCGCCCGGAGTGGGCTGTGGCCGACCTGGCGACCCTTTCGGTCGGGGCGATCACCGTGCCCATCTACACTACCCTGACCGTCGAGGAGATCGACTACATCCTGCAGGATTCGGGCGCCCGCCTGCTGTTCATTTCCAATCCGGAAGGGATGGCCAAGATTCTGCCTTTGCAGGAGAAACTGGATTTCCGGATTGTCTTGTTTGACGCCCCGTATCGGATCAGCGGCCCGCGGGTCTACTGGCTGGGGGAGCTGATCGGGCTGGGCAAAACCGCCACCCCGAAACTCAAAGAGCTGCTTCAGGAGCGTCTGGCCGCTCTCCAGCCGGCCGATCTGGCCACGATCATCTACACCTCCGGAACGACCGGCCCGCCCAAGGGAGTGATGCTGACCCACCGGAATTTCTTAAGCAACTGCGAGGCGATCGGGAAAGCCCTGCCGGTCTCCGATTCGGACTCGACCCTCTCTTTCCTGCCCTTAAGCCATGTCTTCGAGCGGTGCGCCGGCTACTATTTCGTGCTGTCCGTCGGAGGCCGAATCGCCTACGCCGAGAACATGGAAACGGTGGCGGTCAATCTCCTGGAGGCAAAGCCCACGATCTTAATCGCCGTGCCCCGCTTTTATGAAAAGCTGCAGGAACGGGTCCTGGAGGCGGTCCGGTCTTCATCGATTCTGAAGCGCTGGATTTTCCGCTGGGCGATCCATAAAAAGCTTCCTGCTCGGCTGGCTGACCGGCTGGTTTTCTCCAAGCTCCGGGCCCGGCTGGGAGGGAACCTGCGGTTCTGCGTTTCCGGAGGAGCGCCTCTGCCCAAGGAGTTGGCCGAGTTCTTCTATAGGGCCGGCATTCTGATTCTGGAAGGATACGGGCTGACTGAAACTTCTCCGGTCATCACCGTCAATCGGCCGGACCGGTTCCGGTTCGGGTCGGTAGGGCTGCCCTTGGAGGGGGTAGAGATCCGGATCGCCGAGGATGGCGAGATCCTCGCCCGGGGTCCCCACGTGATGCTCGGCTACTTCCACAAACCGGAGGCGACCGCCGAGGCAATCGACGCCGAAGGCTGGTTCCGCACCGGGGACATCGGGGTCATCGACGCCGAGGGGTTCCTGACCATCACGGACCGCAAGAAAGACCTGATCAAAACCTCCGGGGGCAAGATGGTGGCCCCTCAGAATCTGGAAAACATCCTCAAGGCGGACCCGCTCATCGCGGACTGTGTGGTAATCGGGGACCGCCGGAAGTACCTGACCGCCCTGATCGTGCCCAACCGGGCCCGGCTGGAAGCCTTCGCCCGGAAACAGAATCTCTCTTATGACCACTATGAGTCGCTCCTCAAGAATCCGCAGGCGCTGGAGTGGGCCTGGGAGCCGATCCGGCGGCTCAATGAGAAGCTGGCCTCCTTCGAGCAGATCAAGAAGATCGCTCTGCTTCCCGAGCCCTTCACCCTGCAAAGCGGAGAGCTGACCCCCACCCTCAAGCTCAAGCGCCGGGTCATCGCCGAAAAGTTCGCCCCCCAGATCGACGCCCTCTACCAAGAATAGTGATATAATCTAACGCTATGCTGGAGTGCTGGATACGGCATTCGGACGGCACCCGGCTTTTTTGCCGCCGGTGGGAAATCCCCGCTCCGCGGGCGATTGGATTCCTGGTTCACGGACTGGGAGAACACAGCGGGCGGTATGAGCATCTGGCGCGCAAACTCAACGAGCGGGGCCTGGAGGTCTGGGCCCTCGATCAGCGGGGCCACGGCCGGTCGGGGGGAACCCGGGGGGACTGCCGGTCGGTCGCCCAGCTGGCCGGGGATCTTCATCTTCAACTGTTGGAAGCCCATCTCCACTATCCGGATCTGCAGCGGCTGATGATCGGTCACAGTCTGGGGGGGTTAATTGCTCTGACGTACGCGGCGGAACACCCCGAGATGCTCCGGGCGGTGGCCGTTTCCTCTCCAGCGCTGGGACTGGCCCAGGATCCTCCCCCGGTCAAGCGGATCCTGGCCGAAGGCCTTTCCCGAATTCTTCCAAAAACTCAAATCCCCAATGGGGTGAACCCGGCCGACCTGTGCCGGGACCCTCAGGTGGTGGAGGCCTATCGCCAAGATCCTTTCGTCCACCGGGTGATCACCGCCCGCTGCGCGGTGGCGATCCGGGACAGCATGAAGGAAGCCTTCCGGCTGGGATCACGGCTGCAGATCCCTTGCCTGATCCTCCAGGCCGGAAAGGATAAGGTTTGCGACCCGTCCGCGTCCCTGCGATTCGCCACTGAGGTGGGAAAAACAACGGTCACTTTCCGGCGATACGACGAGCTTTACCACGAGGTGTTCAATGAACCGGAACGGGACCGGGTGATCCAGGACCTCTGCGGCTGGATGGACGAGGTTCTGCAATGAGGCGTCTTTTCGCTCTGGCTCTGCCCCTGTTCATCCTGATCCCGGCCTATCCGGCGATCTCCGTTCGAGTCTTCCAATGGCGGGAGCCGTTTTACCATCTTCCCCTGGGCAATGGAGCCTCTGTTCAAATCCGTCAGGATCCTTACGGGTCCGGTCTTTTCGGCGCCCGGCGTTCCGGCGGGCGGAGGCACCGCGGCGTGGATCTGAAGGCCCCGGTGGGAACTCCGGTCCTGGCCGCCAAATCAGGGACCGTCGCAATCGGCCGGGTCAAAAGCGGGATGGGCCTCTATCTGGAGGTCCGGCACCCGGACGGATCCAGAACGCTGTACGCCCACCTAGAGACCATCGCCGCGCGGGACCGGCATCGGGTCCGGCGGGGTGATCTTTTAGGGGCGGTCGGAAAAACCGGCAATGCCGGGCGAGGGCTGATCCAGCCGCATCTGCATTTTGAGATCTGGAACGAGAAGGGGGCGCCGGTGGATCCGCTGAATGTCATGGATCTGTCGGATCATGGATAGGCGAATGATTCCCGGCGCCCTGATCCTTCCTGTGGCCCTTTCGGCCTGTGCGACGATCTACAACCCGGCCACCCAGCGGCAAGAAACGGTGCTGAGCACCTCGGTGGAATCGGCATTGGGCACGGTGGCCCGAATTCAAATGGGGCTGACGTCGCTCAAGATGGGGCGGGTGGAACCGGAGCAGTTCGAGCGGGTCCAGCGGATCGGCCAACGGATCGCGCGGGTCAGCGACCGCCAGGACCTGCAGTACCAATTCGGCGTGATCCGGGATAAAGAGCTTAACGCCTTCACCCTGCCAGGAGGAACGATTTACGTCTACACCGGGATTCTGGATCTGGCTGATGAGGAGGAGCTGGCCTCAGTGATCGGGCATGAGATGGGCCACGCGGCCGCCCGGCACGCGGCCAAGCATCTGCAGGCGGATCTGGGATTCACCCTGATCCTGCAGGTGGCCGGCGCTGCCGGCGCTACTCCGGAGGCCGCCCGGATGGCCGATTCCCTCTACACCCTGTTCAGCCGCGGATTCAGCCGGCAAGATGAGCTGGAGGCCGACCGCCTGGCTCTGCGGTACATGAGCCGGGCCGGCTTCCAGCCGGAGGGGCTGATCCGGTTCTTCGAGAAGATGCAGAAGGAGCATCCGGAAGACCCGCTGGCTAAAGGATGGGTCTGGCAGTCCACCCATCCGTTGACCAGCGAGCGGATCGCGCAGGCTAAGAAGGAGCTGGCCCGCATCCAGCCGGCGAAATTCTGTCCGGCCTGCGGGCGGGAATATGAGCTGAAGGCGAAATTCTGCGAGCGGGATGGCACGTTGCTAAAAACAAAAGGCGCTCATGAGTTCACGAGTCCATAAGTTCATGAGTACTCGTGAACACGTGAACCCATGAACACGTGAACGCTCTCTATGTTTAGGCTGGCGGCGCTCTGGGCGGTTCTGGTGGCAGCGGCGCTCTGGCTGATCCTGACCCGGGAGGAACGGCTGGCGGCGCGGGGGAAGGTGCCGTTGGGACGCTTGAGGCGGTTCTGGCTCAAATCGGAACGCCGGAGGGCCCCGCGCTACCGGGTCAATTGGCCGGTCCGGTACCAGAGGGTAGCCGCCACCGCGATTAACCCGGCCAAAAGCCGGGACTTGAGCGCCACCGGAGTAGCCTTGGTCGTTTCGGAACGGTTGGAGATCGGCTCCCGGATCCAGATGGAGCTTTCCCTTCCGAACCGGTCCGCCCCCCTCATGGTCACCGGGCAGGTGATCTGGCGCCGGGAGGGCCCCGGCGCGGACCAACGGATCTTTTACATCGGGGTTCATTTCCTCGGCCTTCAGCCCGAAACCAGCAAGGCCCTGACGGAGGCCTTGAAAAAGAGTGCGTGAGGGGAAAGAGGGAAAAGCGCAAGAATATGCCCTCCTTAAAAGAAAACTCTGGCTGGTTGATCTGATCTTGACGGCCGGTTTTCTCATCGGGTTGTTGGTCAGCGGGGCCACGCGGTCCTTGGGGATTTGGGTGGCGAATCGAGTGGCGGGGTGGCCGCTTCAGACGGCCGTTTACACCTCTCTATTGGGAATCGCTTTTGCCCTGGCGACCTTTCCCTTGGAGTGGTTCGGGCAGTTCAAATTGGAGCACCGGTTCGGGCTTTCCACGGAATCACTCCCCCGGTGGATGGGGCGCTGGCTGAAAGGATTTTTAGTGGGGGGAATCCTGGGCTTGATCGTCGTGGAGGGGTTCGTGGGCTTAATCCGCGCCTTCCCGGAAAACTGGTGGATCGGGGCCGCCCTCGGCTGGCTGGCTGGGTCTACTCTGCTGACCCAACTGACGCCGGTTCTGTTGATCCCTCTCTTTTATCGGCAAAGCCCTCTGGCCGACGCGGCTTTGCGCCAGCGGCTGGAGGAATTCTTAAGCCGCAGCCGGACGAAGGTGTCGGGGCTGTTTGAAGTGGACTTGAGCCGCTCTACCCGGAAAGCCAACGCCTGCCTGTGCGGATTCGGTCGGACGCGCCGGGTCCTTTTAAGCGACACCCTTCTGGAAAGCCACCCCCCCGAGGAGGTGGAGGTGGTGCTGGCGCATGAGGTCGGTCATCATCGCCTTCATCACCTGGGCATCCTGATCGGGCTCTCCGCCCTGGCCACCGGGGCAAGCTGCTTTGGGGTGGATCGGGCGTTCGGGTTTCTGCGGGTGCCGATGGGGTTGACCGGACCGGAAGAGTTGGCCGCCCTGCCTGCGCTCGCCCTGCTGTTTCTGGCGGCGGGACTGCTGTTGATGCCGGCTTTAAGCTTCGCCAGCCGGATCCTGGAGGCGCAGGCCGACCGGTTCGCCTTGGATCAGACCCGGAACCCGGAGGCCTTCGTGGCGACGATGCGCCGGCTGGCCGAGCGTAATTTGGCGGAGCTGAATCCTCCCCGATGGGTGGAATGGCTCCTGTATGACCATCCTCCGATCGGAAAACGGATCGCCATGGCGTTTGCGTTTGAAGGGGACAGCCCTGCCGGGGACACTCCACTCCGTGGGGTGTCCCCGGTCAGGACTGTCCCCGTTTCCTGCCTCTTCTGCAGGATCGCGTCCAAGCAGATCCCCGCGAAGATCGCCTATGAGGACGCCGACCTGCTGGCGTTTCATGACATCAACCCGCAGGCGCCGGTGCACCTGCAGGTGATCCCGAAGCGGCACATCGCCCGGGTTTCGGATCTGGCGCCGGAGTCGGCCGGCCTGGCAGCCCAGATGGTCTTGGCGGCCAACCGGCTGGCGGCGGAGTTCAAGATCGCGGAGCCCGGTTACCGGCTGGTGATCAACTGCAACGCCGGGGCCGGGCAATCGGTGTATCACCTGCACCTTCACCTGCTGGGAGGGCGGCCTCTCAAATGGCCGCCGGGATGACGCATCATGTATGACGTCGCCGTGATCGGAGCCGGCCCCGCCGGAAATATCGGCGCGTACCTGACGGCCAAGGCGGGTCTATCCACCCTGGTGGTGGAGGAGCATGAAGCGGCGGGGCTTTTCGTCAACTGCACCGGGATCATTGGGATCGAGGCGTTCCGGAAACTGAATCTTCCCCAGGATCAAATTTTAAGCAGCCTTCAAGCGATCCGGTTCTTCGCCCCTTCCGGCCAATCCTTCCGCTATGATCCCGGCCGGCCGCTGGCCCATGTGGTCAGCCGGCGCCAGTTCGACCAGGCACTGGCCTCTTTGGCCCAGTCGGAGGGGGCCCAGTTCCGATTCGGGTATCACAGCCGCCTCATCCGGGTCGATTCGGAGGCGGTGGAACTGCGGCAGTCGGAGGAGGATCCGGACCCGATCCTGGCCAAGGCAGTGATGATCGCCACCGGATTCGGATCCAATCTGCCGCTGCAGGTGGGCCTGCCGGGAATCCGATCGATTGTCTACGGGGCACAGGCCGAGGTGGAAATGGACGGGGTTGAAGAAGTGGAGATCTACCTGGGGAAGAAAGTCGCTCCGGAGGCCTTCGCCTGGGTGGTCCCGCTGTCGCCGGGACGCGCCCGGGTGGGGCTGACCACTGCCAAAGAGGCGCCCCGGTATTTTCAGGGCCTGCTGCATCATCCGGCCATCCGGCGCCGGATCCGGACGCCGGACCCGAAGATGCTTCTAAGCCCGATCCCCATCGAGCCGATCGATTCCAGCGTCGCCGACCGGGTCCTGGTGGTCGGAGAAGCGGCCGGGCAGGTTAAGACCACCACCCAGGGAGGCATCTATTACGGCATGCTCTGCGCGGCGATGGCCGCCGAAACCCTGGTGGAGGCGGCCCGGCGCCGGGACTTCAGCGCCCGAACCCTGCGCCGCTACGACCGGGCCTGGCGGCAGGCGATCGAGCAGGAGCTCAAAACGGGGCTGTCCCTGCGGCAGCTGTTCTCCCGACTCAGCGACGCCCAGATCGACGCGATGGTGGAACTGGGTAGGCGGGATGATATCATAGGCCTGGTGAAACGCCTGGCGCAGTTTGACTGGCACCGGGAATTGATCGAAACCTCCCTGAAGCTTCCCGCGCTTCAGGAAGTGGCCCGGGCGGGGTTCTGGTGATGTTTCACCATCTGTTCAAACGGTACAAATACGAAAACACCCGCCGGTACCTGCGCCTGCCGGCCGCCTGGCCGGTCAAATGCACGGCGCTCTCCGCTTCCGACGGACAAAGCGTCCATTCCACCCAGGATGTCAGCGCCGGCGGGGTTTCGATGATCTCCCGGGAGATGATCCCGGTCGGGTCCCGGATGCAGGTCGAGATCCACGTCCCGCCGCTGAACCGATCGATCTCTCTGACCGTCGTGGTGGTCCGCTGCCTGCTCCAAAAAGACGGCCGGTTCGACCTGGGGCTGCGTTTCCTGGATTTTCCAGAGAATGAGCGGGCACAGCTGGATCAGGCGATCGCCCGCTATGCCTCCATCCGGCAGAAGGAATCCCATCAGAAAAGCTGGTGGCGGAAAGTCTCATGAGCCGATGGTTTTGCAACCGGCTCTTAGGCGCGCTGCTGGCGTTGGGCTTCCTGCCGTTTCCTTCCGCTGGGGCCGTTTACGAACCGGATCCGATTTCCGTCAACCTGGACGAGCTGGCCCATCCCGATTTGAGCGCGCAGATCCTGGAACCCCCCCAGTCGTTCTGGGAATTGGTGAGAGAACAGCTTCGAGTCGGCTACGGGTTGGATCAGTCTTACACGGATAACCAGCTCCTGGACGATGGGGATCCGTTCGAGGAATACGAAACCACGCTGGAAGGGGAGCTGTTCCTGGCCATCCCTCGGGGCAATCTTCTTTACGGCGCCGACTACGAGATCAATGCCACCCGCAGCCATCGCCGGGCAGCCTGGTTCTACAACCATGACCTCACCGCTTTCTTCGATTGGGACACGGGCGGCCGGCTTCAGTACCGGCTGAATTATTACCTGGTGATCAACGAATTTCTCCTGTTCGGGCCCACTGCCACGGACGTGCTGGAGCGCCATCTCCAGTACCAGCGTTCCGTCGAACACAGAAGCGATCTGGCCGTCAAGTACGCCCTGACCGAGCACACCTCCCTGGCTCCGCAGGTGGAATATTCCAACTACGACCTTCAAACAATCAACGATTCCAACGCGGATCGGAGGAAATGGAGGGGGTTTTTGGATTACACCTACGAGTTTTATTCGGGGTGGCGGTTCTACACGGGGTACGAGTATACAGACCAGGAACTCCCCGCCAACAAACAGCGCAGCTCCACCTCTCACGGCGGCCGGTTCGGGATCGGCTATGAGCTGACGGAGCTGGTCAACCTGGACGCTCTCCTCCGAATCGAAAAGAAAAAGTTTAGGAGCGGCACGGAGGACACCAACCTGGGCTTCACGGGCACTTATCAATACACGTTCAGTCCGCGGACGAAGATCCTTCTTTCCTACAACGATGAAAAACAAACCTCCTTCGCCGCCAACGGGACGCAGTTCCGCAGCACGAGGCCAAGAGGAGAGTTGACTTACGAGTTGACCCCTCGGCTTGAGGCTAAGCTGGAGGCCGCTTACGAAAAACAGAAACGGGGCTACTCCCCCACTTCGCCTAAGTTTCTCCAGCACTCCTTTTCGGCAGGTTTGAAGTACGAGCTTCGGGAAAACGCGAAGGTGACGGCCGCTTACAGCTTCAAACGGTCGAAAACGGAAGATTACACGGTCCACAGCGTCAGTGTCGGATTCGAAGCGGAATTTTAGAGCCGTCGGTGTCGCTGGCTTAGCCCTGGCTGTTTTATCAGCCGGGTGCGCAGGCCCAGGGTCCCCCAAAAGCTCTTCCTCGGCCCCCATCGAAGCAGCTCGGCAGGCCTGGGAAAAAACCAAAGCCGAGCGGAAAGCCTGGCAGAAAGAACTGGAGCGGAAGCGCCGGGAAGAGGTCGCCCAGAAAGCGGGAAAGCGGCTCGCCCAACAGCGCAAGGCCGACGCCCAACGCAAAGCCGAAGAGACACGGAAAGCCAAGGAGACGCTCGAGGCCAAGCGGAAAGCGGAGGCAGAAACCCGGAAAGCAGAGCAGGCCCGCCAAATCCAGGTTCAAGCTGAAGCCAAACGCCAAGAACAGCTCCACAAGGAACGGTTGGAGGAAGCTCGGAAGGCGGATGAGACCCGGCTGAGGGCCCAACAGCAAGAAGAAGAAGAGGCCCAACGACAAGCCCTTCAGATCGCCCAAGACATCCAGCAGGAAAAGAAACCAACCCGCCGGGTCTTACGCAAGCGGATCCTCGCGGCCCGGGATATCCCCAACGACCTCTATCGGGCCCAGCCGGGGGACGAGCTGGAGATTGTCGTCTGGAGCCAGGCCGATCTGAACCGGAAGGTGCTGGTTCGGGAAGACGGCGCGTTTCCTTTCCCGGTGGTGGGAACGATTCGGGCCTCCGGCCGGACCCTGCGCGAGATCGAGCAGGCCATTCTCGAGGTTCTCACCAGCCGCGCCATCAAGCCGGGGGAGGAGGGGATCTTCCCTATGGTGCCCCGGGACGTCGTTTCGCCCAGCGAGATTCCAGAGGAGCCTTACCGGCTTCAAGCCGGGGATCGCATTGAGATCTCGGTATGGGGCCAGCCGGACTTAAACCGAACAGCGCAGATCCGGGAGGACGGTTTTTCCCCATTCCCCCTCATCGGATCGGTGCAGGCCGCCGGTCGACCCCTCAAGGAGATCGAACAGGAGGTGCAGGAACGGCTGAACCGGGATTTCCTGGTCAATCCCCAGGTCACCGCCCGCTTGGCGGAAGCGAAGATCTCCGTGCTAGGAGACGTCAAGACCCCGGGCTCGTACATTCTCGAGGGCCCTCTGGACCTGATGGCCGCCATCACCCAGGCTGGCGGAGTCACCC
This sequence comes from uncultured Planctomycetia bacterium, assembly GCA_964372955.1. Taxonomy (GTDB): domain Bacteria; phylum Omnitrophota; class Gorgyraeia; order 1-14-0-20-64-10; family 1-14-0-20-64-10; genus CAYJTC01. The sequence continues at coordinate 19,441 of CAYJTC010000012.1, forward strand.
AGCTGGGCCCCGTCAAGGCGGACGTGATCCGAAAACAGGGAGATGAGACGCTGGTGATCCGGGCTTACCCGGATGCGATCCTGCTGGGCAAGCAGCCCAATGTGCCCCTGGCGCCGCACGACACCGTTTCGGTCCGGGTGCTGCCTTCCTTTGACGAGGCGGAGGATTCAGAGGTGACAGTGCGCCTGACCGCGGCGAAATTCTCCATGTTGGGAGATATCCAACGCCCCGGAACGTACGCCCTGGAAGGCAACTCGACCGACCTGCTGACAGCCATCAGCCAAGCCGGGGGGGTCACCAAATTCGGCTCCAGCCGCGTGGATATCATCCGGGAACGGGGCAACGAACAGCTCACCATCCGGGCCCACCTGGGTCGAATCCTGCAGGGAAAAGACCCCAATATCACCATCTTGCCCCGCGACACGATCTACGTGAGGAGACGTCTCTTCTAACCTCATGGGGCGCTGGTTCTCCTTAGCGCGCTTGGCCCTAACCCTGTTGGGGGTTGTTTTTTTCTTCACCCTCTACAACCGGTTCATCCTGGATGTTAATCTTCGGAACCTGAAAACCTCACTGACCGTGCTGAATGCCGCCACGGGAGTCGGCCAAGCGGAAGCGGCCCTCTTCCTGGTGGACCAGACCCTGTCGGCTGAGATGGCCCTCGAAGAGCCGGATCCAAAGCGGGTGGCCGCGCTTCAATACGCGCAAGGAACGCTGTCGGGTGATCAGCTCCGCCGGCCGATAGAAGATGCCCAGCTGATGGTCGCCACCGTGGCGCAGGAACAGCAGAGCGCCCATCCTGCGTTCTTCCAATCGATGGACCGGGCGGTCACAGGGCTGCAGGGAACAACCCGCGCATTGGCCCTGCTGCCCCGCAGGGCGCCCCGGGGGGCTCTTTCCGAAACGACCGATACCCTCCAGCTGCAGGAAGCGATTCGCTTGGAGCGGCTGGGAAGACCCCAAGAGGCGGCCGCCCTCTATGAGAAGCTGCTTCAAGCGTACCCGTACTATTCCAAACGATCCGCCCTCTTTTTAAGAGCGGGGTCTGTCCATCAAAGGATGCAGGAGTTTGATCAGGCGGAACGGTCTTTTCGCGAAGGCCTCAAGGCGGCGCTTCATCTTCCCGATCGGCTGGCAGCGGAGCAGAAGCTTGAAAGACTCGGCCAAGCCAGACAAAACCAACGGAGGGCCAAGCAGATGGAACGGCGTCTGGCCCGCGTATCGGACCGTTCCGAGCGCCAACAGGTTGGATTTCAGCTGGGAGGTTTGTGGATCCGGGCCGATGACATGGGAAGGGCATCCCGCGCGTTCCACGAAGCGGCCCTGGCTGACCCAGAAGGACACCTTTTTCTTCCCTCCCTTTTTAAAGAGGCCTGGTGCCTGAAAAATTTGGGCCGGCTGGATGAGGCGCTGGAACGCCTCCAAGCGATCCTCCATCAGGAACCTGAGGGGACCTGGGGGAGCCTGGCTTTCCTCCAGGCCGCCGAAGTCTACAAGGCTCAAGGGAATTACCGGGCCGCCGCCGAATCGTACGAACAGATGATTTCCAGCGCGCCCGACGCTTCTTTCGCGGCCATCGGGCACGCCCATGCCGGCTTCGCCTATCTGATCGACCTGCGCAACCCGGACAAAGGCCTGCCTTTTCTCCAGCGGTTGGAGAACCATTACCCGGCCAGCCCTTTCAGCAACGCCTTCCAAATGTTCCGGAACCTGCAGAAAGCGAAGGGCCTTACCCTTCCTCGCCCGATCCCGTCGTCTCTTCCACCCGCGCCCGCGCCGCAGGATGACCGGTTAGAGGCGGGCAGCCCCATCGTCCGATGGCTGGAGGATTTCCTGCCGATCTTCGTGGAGGTGTTCGCCGAGCGCCTGGCCCGGTATATGCAGGTCATCGGAGAAACGTCGCTGACCCGCCGGTTTACCGAAGAGGAATTCCGGGAGCTGGTGGTGCGCCGCATTGAACAAAGATTCCCGCGGCAGATTAGCTACGTTGTCACCAAGATCCGGCCGGATGGATTCTTCGGTTCGGGGACGGTCAAGCTGGGGATCCTCCAGTTCCAGGTGGCGGCCCGCTTAGGGATCGCGCTTCACGAGGAGCGCCCCCATGTGGAGGTCCATGAGGTCCGGGTCGGAAACATTCCGATCCCCGCCCCTTTGCTGAAGTTCCTGGAGCAGCGGGTCAATCAGCGCATCGATCAAAAGCAATATCCCCTCCAGGTGAAACAGTACGATCTGCGGGACGGCTACGCGCTCATTTCGGTGGAGCTGACGGAAACTCATTAACCGACTTTACCGCCAAGGAGGCAAGCGCTTTCTGGATATCGCCATGGCCTGCGCCGCCTTGACGCTGATGGCCTTGCCCATGGCCTGCATCGCCCTAGTGCTGGCCTGGGAGGGAAAAAGCTTCCCTTTCTTCCTGCAAATCCGAATAGGGCGAAATGGCCGACAATTCCGTATAATAAAGTTTAAAACCATGTCCCCCCATCGGCTTGTTTCCAGCTTCGGGCGGCGCCTGCGTTCCACCGCCATGGATGAGTTGCCCCAGCTTTTCCAGATCCTGATCGGCCAGATGAGCTTCGTGGGGCCGCGCCCGCTGATCCCGGAGGAGTTGGATGAGCTGGATCGATTCCCGGGTGGGAGGCGCCGCCTGGAGGCCCGCCCCGGGTTGACCGGCTTAGCCCAGGTACGCGGCCCCAAAATCCCAGCGCTTTCAGAACGTCTCCGGTGGGATCTGGAATACCTGGACCGCTGCTCCGCGCCGTTGGATATCCGAACCCTGTTGACCTCCCTGGGCATCACCTGCCGGGGAAGCTGGGAACCCTAATGCCTTCCCCCTTTGTCGGCGAGTGGCAGCTTCAAGATTATCTGCATGCCGTGCGCCTCCACTGGAGGCTTCTGGTCTTGACGATCGCCTTGTTCGCCGTCCCCACCGCGATCCACATGCAGCAGCAGCCCAACGTCTACCGGGCGGCCGCGCGGGTCCGGGTAGAATCGGAAACCCCAAAGGTGGTTGAGTTCGGCGGGCTCGCGCCTTCCGCCGGATGGATGTACAAGACCTTCCTGGCCACCGAGGTCGAGATCGTCACCAGCCCTGCGGTCATGAAGACGGTCGTGGAAGAGCTGAACCTGGCCGCCTTCCCTCCTTTCTCGCGGGCGGAGGATCCGGCGTCTCTCCTGCGGGGAATGGTCCGCGTCGAGGAGGTGCCGGACACTAAGCTGATTGACATCGTAGTCGCCGGAACCAAGCCGGAGCTGACGGCCCGAATCGCCAACGGGGTAGCCGACGCCTACGTCCGGCAGAATCTCCAGCGCCGCCAGCAGGCGACCGCCGGAGGGATCCAGTGGCTCCAGGAAGAGGTCCTCAAGATGGAGGACAAGGTCCGCTCGGCCCGGCTGGAGCGTCAGGCGTTCGTGGAACAGCACAGCACGATGGATTTCGGGACCGACCGGCAGAACGCCCTCCTTCAGCGGATCCAGGCCCTGAACGCCGCCATTAACCAGACCCGGGAGCAGCGGATCGAGGCGGAGACCAAGTACCGGGAAAAACACCCCGCGCTCCTTGAGCTGTATGCCAAGGAGAAGGAACTTCATCTGGCTCTTTTCGAGCAGGAACAGCAGGCCCTGGAGATGAACCGGCTGGCCATCCAGTACGACACCCTGGAGCGGGACGTCAAGACGAGCGAAGCCATCTACAACGCCCTCTTGACCCGTCTGAAGGAACTCTCCGTCCAGGAAGGCCTTCAGACGAATAACCTCCAGGTGGTCGATTACGCCAAGACGCCCAGGCGCCCGATCGGCCCCAACCGGATGGGCACGGTCAATTTCGCGGCGATCCTTGGGTTCTTAGTCGGGGGCGCAGGAGCGATCCTCCTGGAATCCTTCAATCAGACGATCCGAAACCGGAAACAGTTCGAGCATGTCCTGGAGATCCCGTTCCTGGGCCAGATCCAGGAATACCGGGTTCCTGGACAGCGGCAGCGGCGGGAGATGCCGCTTCTTTCCCGGCTCGATTCCCAGGAGGCGGTAGGGGAAGGGATCCGCTCGATCCGGACTACGCTGGAGTTCCTTCTGTCCCCGACCCCTTCTCATGTTCTCCTGGTGACCAGCGCCCTGCCGGAGGAGGGAAAATCTTCCTTCGTCACCAATCTGGCGATCTCCCTGCGGGAGCTGGACCGCAAGGTGATCTTAATCGAGGGGGACATGCGGCGGCCGTTCCTCCACCGATATCTCTCCATGGCGCTGGAACCGGGCTTGAGCGGCTACCTGCAGGGCCAAACCGGAATCGAGGAAATGATCCAGCTCTCAAAAGAAGGAAAGGACCTGCCGGTTATTTCCGCGGGTATCACGCCGGATCAGCCGGCCGATCTTCTCCACAGCCCCCGGATGAGGGAGCTGATCGAACGGCTGAAGAAAGAATATCAATACGTTCTGATCGACACCCCCCCGGTGCTGGTGGTCGCCGATACCGCCGCTCTGGTGAGCGTGGCTGACGGGGCTCTCTACGTGGTCCGGGCCGGGCAGACCCATCAGGACGTGGCGCTGGCCGGGAAGAACCGGCTGGTGGATGTGGGCGCTAAGATCATCGGGGGGGTGCTCAACCAGACCCGTCCGGAGATGGAGCGCGGCTATTCCTATTATTATTACTACCGCTACGGAAAAGGGCGTGGCCCCGCCACCACAACGCAGGCCTCCCCAGCAACGCCGGCATGAAACGAGCCCTGATTTCCGGGATCACCGGGCAGGACGGCTCCTACTTAGCCGAGCTCCTGTTGAAGAAAGGGTACGAGGTACACGGGATCATCCGCCGAGTGGCCCTGGAAGACGAGCGGCACCGGTTGTGGCGGATCCGGCACCTGCGCAAAGAGTTGGTTCTGCACGCCGGTTCTCTGGAAAGTTTCGCCAGTCTTTTCAGGATCATCAACCAGATCAAACCCGACGAATGCTACCACCTGGCGGCTCAGAGTTTCGTCAGCTATTCCTTCGAAGACGAGTTTTCCACCTTCAACATCAACATCAACGGCACTCATTTCCTGCTGGCCGTCCTGAAGGAGATTCGGCCCGACTGCCGTTTTTACTTCGCCGGTTCGAGCGAAATGTTTGGCAAGGCGGCCCAGGTTCCCCAAGATGAGTCCACTCCTTTCCACCCCCGCTCTCCTTATGGGATTTCCAAGGTGGCCGGCTTCGATCTGACCCGCAACTACCGGGAGGCCTACGGCCTGCCGGCCTCCAGCGGGATCGCCTACAATCATGAGTCTCCTCGCCGCGGCTATGAGTTCGTCACGCGGAAAATCAGCTCCCACGCGGCCCGGATCAAGCTAGGGCTAGAGAAAGAGCTTCGGCTCGGGAACCTGGAGGCCAAACGGGACTGGGGCCATGCCCGAGATACCGTGGAAGGGATGTGGCGGATGCTTCAGACCCCCACCCCCAAAGATTATGTCCTGGCCACGGGGCAGGCGCATAGCGTTCGGGAATTCTGCGAGGTGGCTTTCCATCATGTCGGATTGGACTACCAGGGCTATCTGGTCGCCGACCCGGCGCTGCTGCGGCCCGCTGAGGTGGACCTGCTTCTGGGGGACGCCTCCGCCGCCCGCCGGGAGTTAGGCTGGAAGCCGACCGTCTCCTTTGAGGCCCTGGTCAAAGAGATGGTGGAATCGGACCTGGCGTTGGAGGAGGCCCGGGCGAAGGCAGCCGAATGATCCCCCGCCACTCTGTAAAGTCGCGCCATCGCACAAGGAGTGGTGGGGGATGAAGGTTGTCATCCTCTGCGGAGGAATGGGAACCCGCCTGGGTCAGGGTCTTTCCGTTCCAAAACCCCTTGTGGAGATCGGAGGGCGGCCCATCCTCTGGCACGTGATGAAAACTTACGCCGCCTTCGGGTTCCGGGAATTCATTCTCTGCCTGGGATTCGGCGGACCTTTGATCCGAGCCCGGTTCAGGAAGCGCCGCTCTTTTTTCCCCTCCGGCTGGAAGATCCGCTGTGTCGATACTGGCCTGACCACCCACACCGGTGGGCGGGTCAAACGGATTGAACCTCTCCTCCAAGAAGAGGCCTTCTTCCTTACCTACGCCGATGGGGTCGCCGACATCGACCTGCGACATCTGCTCCGATTTCATCAGCGCCACGGCCGCATCGGAACCGTCACCGCGGTACGGCCGGCCTCCCCCTTCGGAGAGATGGCGGTCAACTCGCGGGGGCTGGTCACCCGGTTTACGGAGAAACCCCGGATGTCCCACTGGATCAACGGCGGCTTTTTCATTTTTAACCGGGCCTTCTTCCGGTATCTGAAGGCCGATTCCATCCTGGAAAGGCAACCGCTTGAAAAGCTGGCTGCTGACCGACAGATGTGCGCTTTTAAGCACGCCGGATTCTGGCGCTGCCTGGACACGTACAAAGACACGCTGGTCCTCAACGAATTGTGCAAAAAGGGGTCCCCTCCGTGGGCCGCTTCTGGAAAAACCGGCCGGTTCTGATCACCGGAGCTACCGGGTTCGTGGGCTCCGCGCTGGCGGCCCGCCTGGCGGGGCTGGGCAGTCGGGTGACGGGGCTGGCGAAAGATTCTGTTTCGGGGTCCGGCTTTGAAAAGCTGGGGCTCGAAGACAAAGTCCGGCTCGTACGCGGGGATTTAGCCGATTGGGCATTTGTCCGCCGGGTCTTAAGGCGGCAGAATCCATCCATCGTCTATCACCTGGCCGCCCAGGCGATTGTGGGAAGAGCCCATCTGTCTCCGCGGGAGACCTTCCGCTCCAACATCGAAGGGACCTGGAACTTGATGGAGGCCCTCCGCGGCAAGCGGAGTCTCCGAGCGATCGCGGTGGCTTCCAGCGACAAGGCCTACGGTGTCCACCGGAAGCTTCCTTACCGGGAAGATTTTCCGCTCCAGCCTCAGTATCCTTACGACGTCTCGAAAGCCTGCGAAGAGCTGATCGCCCGCAGCTATTACTTCACCTACGGCCTGCCGGTCGTCGTGACCCGGTTCGCCAACCTGTATGGGCCCGGAGACCTGAACTTCTCCCGGATCGTCCCGGACACTATCCGCAGCATCCTGCGGGGGCAGCGTCCCGTGATCCGCAGCGACGGCACGCCGGAAAGGGATTACCTGCACATCGATGATGCCGTGGACCTCTACCTTCTGTTGGCTCAGCGGATCGATCAAACGAAGGGGGAGGTCTTCAACGCCGGGCATAACCGGCCGGTCCGCGTGCTGAAGGTGGTCCAAACGCTCCTTCAGCTAGCCGGTCGGACCGACTTAAAACCCAGAATCCTGGGCAGAGGCAGCCCTCATGGCGAAATCGATCGCCAGTGGCTGGACGCTGGCAAAACCCGCCGCCGGCTGGGGTGGAATCCTCGAGTCTCTCTGGAGAAGGGTTTGAAAAGGACGTTGGCCTGGTACTCGGAGGCGCTCTGACGGTCCCATCCGGTCCTCGAGAGACGCTGGTATCGACCGTTATCCTGAACCACAACGGAGCGCACCTTCTCCCCGACTGCATAGAATCTCTGCTGAAGCAGGATTATCCTGATCTGGAGATCCTGGTGGTGGACAACGCCAGCAC
>CAYJTC010000013.1:0-26781 GCA_964372955.1 uncultured Planctomycetia bacterium
TACACGAGTCATGCAAAACCGTTCGTGCTGAGCTTGTCGAAGCACGATGTCCCTCATCACCCTTCGACAGGCTCAGGGTGAACGGGGAGCAGTTTGCACGAGTCGTGCTCCTTATTCCTTTGTCTAGAAGTGAGCGCGAGAGCGAGCGCTGGGCCTCGCTGGGGCCCAGATAGCGTGTCCGCGAACCCCTCCCACGAGACGGCCCGTCCAGGGGGATACCTTAAATGGAAAAGGTGAAGATCGTGGCGGTGATTCCAGCCCGGATGGCCTCCAGCCGGTTCCCAGGCAAACCGCTGATTGATGTGGAGGGCCTGCCGATGATCGAGCATGTTCGGCGCCGAGCTCTCTTGTGCCGCGGTTTCTCCCAGGTGGTGGTGGCTACCTGCGATCGGGAGATCGCGCAGGCGGTGGAGCGCTTCGGCGGGGAGGTCCTGATGACTTCCCCGGAACATCCGGCCGCGACCGACCGGGTGGCGGAGGCGGTCCGGAGGATGGACTGCACCCATGCGGTTAACGTCCAGGGAGATGAGATCCTGGTTCTTCCCAGAGACCTGGATCGGTTCGTCCGGGCTGTGGAAGATCAGCCGGAGGTTCCCGCCTGGAATGCGGTGGCGCGTATCGAGCGGGTCGATGAGCTGGCCGATCGATCGATCGTCAAATGCTTGGTCTCCCGGTCAGGGAGGATCCTGTTCTGTGCCCGGGATCTTTCCCGTTTCAAGCTGAGCCCTGAGAACTCGTTCGAGCCGGCCCGGAAACTGCTCGGGGTGCTCGGCTACTCTCGCGATTTCCTGGATCGGTACGGCTCGCTCGCCCGGACCCCTTTTGAAATCGGCGAGTCGCTGGACCAATCCCGGATTCTGGAACAGGACATCCCCCTGCAGTCGGTCTCCTTTGAGCGGGGATATCTCGGGGTCAACGAGCCCCGGGAAGCGGAAGAAGCCCGGCGCTCTCTGGAAAGGGATCCGGATCAGCAGTCGGTTTTAAAGGAGATCCTCGCCCTTGTCTAAACGGGTGGTCTACATCGCCCTTCAACAATTTTGTGAAGGAACCGATGAGCCGAAGCAGATTCTTCGGAAAGCCGGATTCGAGGTTCGGCAGAACGATCGGGGCCACCGGCTTTCCCGGCAGGAGCTCCTGGAGCTTCTGCCGGAAACGGACGCGGTGATCGCCGGCGTGGAGCCCTACGAAGAGGATCTGCTCAAAGCTCTTCCGCGCCTGCGCTGCATCAGCCGCTGCGGGGTCGGAACCGATGCGATCGATCTGGAGGTAGCGGAAGCGCGCGGGATCGCCGTCCTGACCACACCGGATGAGGTGACGGAGCCGGTCGCTCAAATGACGGTGGCAATGATCCTGGCGCTGGCCCGGAATTTTCCCCTGCATCGGGATGACTTCCGGCGGGGGGAGTGGAAGAAGAGAACCGGAGTCCTTCTTTCGGAATGGACCATCGGCCTGATCGGTTTCGGCCGGATCGGCCGAGCGGTGGAACGGTGCCTGCGTCCCTTCGGTTCGAAGATTCTGGTTGCCGATCCGGCCTTGAGCCCGGAGGGTTTGCCTTCGGGCGTGGAGGCCTCCTCGATGGGAACCCTCCTGGCCCAGGCCGATCTGGTTTCCCTCCATGCCAGCCGGCCCAGAGAGGACGACCCTCTGATCGGCCGTGAGGAGCTGGCTTTGATGAAGCCGGGGGCTTACTTGGTCAATACCGCCCGGGGCTTCCTGGTGGATGAAGCGGCTTTGCTGGAGGCGCTCAAGGCCGGGCATCTGGCCGGCGCCGCTCTGGATGTCTTTGAATCCGAGCCGTACCGGGGGCCGCTGGCCGATCTCCCTCAGGTGCTTTGCACCCCCCATGTTTGCACCCTGACACGGGCCTCCCGAGCCGCGATGGAGCTTAAAAGCGCGCTCAACCTTGTGGAGTTTTTCTCGTGCCTCCAGCCGTCTCAGTTGTAATTGTCACTTACAACAAGGCGGACACAATTGCCGCGGCGGTCGAGAGCGTCCTCCGTCAGACCTACTCTGATTTTGAGGTCCTGGTGATCGATGACGGGTCCACGGATGCCACCGAGGAACGGGTGAAGCCCTTTTGGGGGAATCGCGTTCAATACGTCCGCAAAGAAAACGGCGGCACCGGATCCGCCCGGAACCTAGGGATTCAGCTTTCCCAAGGGGAGTTCGTCGCCTTTCTGGATGGGGATGACCTGTGGCTGCCCCGAAAGCTGGAGGTTCAAATGGAGGAGTTCCAACGGAAACCCCAGGCGGAGGCGGTCCAGTGCAGCGTCTATTGCGTGGATGATCAGCTGGAAGTTTTTGAAGAGCGGATCTGCCGGCCGGAACAGGATCATCTGCTCAATTTTCTCCTGTTTAGGAACCTCCCCGGCTTCTCCTCCGCGGTGGTGGCCCGGAAGGAGCTGTTCGACCGGATCGGGGGTTTCGGAACCGATCTGGTGATCCTCTCCGACTGGGACATGGCCTGCCGAATCGCGCTGACAGGCACCTTGCGCTCCGTCCAGGATCTGCTCGTCCTGTACCGCCATTATCCGGGCAACCAGAGCCGGAGCGTTGAAATTCACATCGACAGCGGGATTCGATCCCTGACCCGATTTTTTTCAAATCCAATCCTGGACGCAGAAATTCGATCCTGGAAGGGCAGGGTCTGGGCCCAGTTCTACGCGATGCTGGCCGGCGGCTACGTCCGCAACGGGGAATGGGGGAAAGCCATGCCCTGGGCCGGCAAGGCGTTCGTCTCTTCGCCGGCAGTCCTTCCTTACATGGCCGGGATGCCGCTTCGGCGGCTCCAGCGGGCGTTCCGGACCCAGAGTGGGCGATCCTTGGCGGAGGATTTTCCCTACGCCTTTGATGGGAACAGGGCTTCATGAACGGATCCACCCTCGCGCCCCCTCCTCCCAGAACCGCGCGGGCTTGCCCTCTTTGCGGCGGCGAGCGGGGCAGGCGGATGGCCTCCGGATCAGAGGGGATCTCCTTCCTGCGCTGTTCCGGCTGCGGGCTGGCCTACTGGCAGGACCTTTGGGATGAGCAACAGGTCCAGGAACATTATCACGGCTACTACGGCCCTGAAGCGGCCTTGGGGGATCCGATCACCCGCAGGAGATATGAGGGGATCCTGGCTCGGATGGAGCGAATCCGCCCGCCCGGTCAGATTCTAGACGTCGGCTGTGGAGCCGGGCACTTCCTGGCGACGGCGGAATCCTGGGGATGGAAGGGAACCGGGCTGGAAGTCTCCCGGTCCGCGCTGAACCTGCTGGATCTGCTGAAGCGGCGCCGGAATCTCCAGTTTCAGGTGATGGAAGCGACGCTGGAGGAGGCGGACCTCCCAGAGGCCTCCTTCGACGCGGTGACCGGGTTTGAGGTACTGGAGCATCTGAACGAACCGGCCGCTTTTCTTCGCCGGGCGGCATCTCTCCTCAAGGAAGGGGGCCTGCTTTACTTGACGACTCCCAATCTGGGCAGTCTCTCCCGGCGCCTCCTGGGCGCCCGTTGGCGGGTGATCGCGCAGGAGCACCGCTGTCTTTTCACCCCCTCTTCGATGCGAAGCGCTCTTCGGAAAGCGGGCCTGCGGCCCCTGAGGATCTCCACGAGAAACATCGACCTCCCGGAGATCTTGACCAAATCCTTCCGGCCGGCCGCTTATCGCCACCCGGTCGACAAGGAGTCCGGATCCCAGCGGCTTCGCCGCCGGGTGGAGGCGGTGGCGTGGCTCCGGTTCCTGAAATCCCTGGCCAACCGAGGGCTCTTTCTCACCGGCCTGGGGGATACCCTGGAGGCCTTCGCCCGGAGAGTCCCATGACCGGCAGGCGCTGGATCGTCATCGGATCGATTCTGGGCGTCGCCTTTACGGCCTCCCCAGGATCGATGTTCGTGCTTCTTTTGGTCGGGCTGGCCGCTCTCCGGTTCGCTCGGGCCGTTCGGGAACCGTCCCGGCGGAGGTTCGTTCTTCTGCTGTTTTTAATTGGGTTTCTGGCCCGGGCCGGCATCTCCCTTGGACTGGATGGACTCTCCTGCATCCTCGAGCGTGAGATCCCGGCCCAGAAGGGTCAGCCCTACGGCGATATCCTGAATGTCGTGGACCACACCCGCCGGTTCATGCAGATGGGGGACAGCGACTACTACTCGGAGCGGGGATACGCTCTCGTTCAGCGGGCCCGGGGAAACCTGCCGCTGCTTCCCCGCTATTACAGGGAGAAATACGGGGAGAACGCCTATCTGCATGTCATTGCCGTCTTCTACGCCCTTTTTGATTTCAGCCCCATCGCCGTCAAGCTGCTGAACTGCTTTTTCGGGGCCCTGTTCGGGCCGCTCCTTTTCCTACTTTTTCTGCGCTGTTTCAACGAGCCGATCTGCCGCTGGGCGAGCGCGCTGATCTCCTTCTTCCCATCGATGCTCTTGTGGTCGGTTGGAAATTTAAAGGAGCCCTTTCTCTTCCTCCTGACGTGCGGGCTCTATTTCCTCTTCCTGAGGATCTTCGAGACCCCCCGATGGAGTCGGTGGGGTTGGCTTCTTCTCTTTCTGGGGCTTCTGGCTGTTCACGCCCAGATGCGGTCGGTGATCTACAGCGGCTCTCTCTTCGCATCGCTCCTCCTGGCCATTTTCCTCTCCAGCCGGATTCACCGGTTCTGGAAGATCGCCGGCCTGGCCCTGTCGTTGGCCGGGGCCTTCTTGATCCGCGCGCGGCTGCTCTCTGGCATTGCCCAGGCGTTCGCCATCCACATCGGGTATGTCACCACCCCCGGCACGGTTTATAGATATTTGCCCGACCCCTTTTACGGCAGCCGGGAGTACCTGGTCAACTGGTCGGGCACGGCTCATTGGAGCGGGGAGATTCTCGGATGGCTCGGCCGGGCGACGGCCCATTACCTGTTGGAGCCGCTTCCTTCCCGGATTGACGGCCTGTTTCTCTCCATGACCTATCCGCAGATGGTGATCTGGTACTTCCTGCTGCCGTTCGCCTTCATGGGGGCCTGGATCGGAATCCGAAAGAGGATCGGAGGGCTCTGGCTCTTCTTGCTGCCCACGCTTTCCTGGATTTTGGTCGGGGCCCTGACCAGCGGGAACATCGGGACCGTCTTTCGGGTCCGGGACATGGTGACCCCGTATATGCTCCTGTTCGCCTGCGCGGGGGTCTGGGCCTTTCTGCACGGAACCGGAGGGATCGAGCCAGATGCGGGGAATTGATTCGCAAGGCCGACTCCTGGGAAGATGGGGCATCGTGGATCTGATGGCGCTGCTCCTTTGCCTCTCTCTTCTTCCGGCGGGATATTACCTGTACAAAACCTTTGCCCGGTGGGAGCCGGAACTGGCGTCCATCATCCCCAGGGAACTTTTCACGCAGGACGGGGGGAGGCTCACCCTTTACGGAAGGAATTTCACCAAGGGAACGCGGGTGAAGATCGGAGATATCCCGATCGAGCCGGTGATCTATGACACCCCACAGTGCTTGAGGGCGGATCTTCCTCGCGGCATACCGCCCGGGATGTACTCCGTGACCGTCACCAATCCGAGAGGATCCTCTACCATCCAGTGGGATTCCTTGTGGGTCCGGCCGGAGCCGGCCGATCCCCAGGCGGCCCTCGGACCGATCCATGATATCTTCAATGTGAGCCCCTCTTTCCTGCCGGAGGAGGGCGGGGAGGTTCTGATCGAGGGCAAGGGGTTCGAGCCCGGAAGCGTTCTGAAAGTGGGGGATCAATATTCGCTGGAGGTTCTGGAGTTTTCCCCCAGCCGCATCCGGGCCCGGGTCCCTCCGGGAATTCCTTCCGGATCCTATGCTCTGGGGGTGACCAACCGTGCAGGCCAGACCTCCTACCTGTATGGAGCCCTCGAGGTTCTCCAGAGGGAGGTCGTCCTGACCCTTTTTATCAAGCTGACCCGGAGGGATCTGATGCGGCTGGGCCTGGACAGACAGAGGGTCGATCGCGTCGGGAACGGCCAGGTCCGGTTTCGCGACGTGAGGGCGAGGAAGAGCTCTTCCAAGGCCTTCTTCTTCTCCCGTGAAGAGTGGCTTGTCGCTGAAGTCGCGGTGGAAACGGACCTGGTCCAGAAGAAGGAGGCGGTGCAGTTCTCTTATCAGGGGAAGGTCCTTGATCTGGGGTCCTCGATTCAATTCACCATCCAGGGGATCACGCTGACGGGAACCGTGGTCTCCTCCCCCATTCCGATTCACCGATACCATGAGTCCGGAACGTATCGAAAGCGATAGCCCCGTGCGATCCCGATCCTGGGTGGATCCGAGGGGGCGGCTCTTCGGGAAGGCGAGCCTCATCGATCTGGTGATCCTCGCTTTCGGGCTCTCCTGGTTTCCGATGGGATACTACGTGTACAAGGCTCTTACCGAATGGGAACATGAAGTGAGCCAGGTTATCCCGCACAAGTTCCGGTCCGATGAGCCCTCCCGGATCGCGATCCGGGGGAAAAACTTCCGAAAGGGCTTCGCCCTTCAGATCGGAGATCGCCTCGTCCCCCAGGTTTTCTTCGACTCCTCGAGCCAGCTGCAGGCGGCTATACCGAAGGGATTCCTGCCGCCTGGAGAGTACGACCTGCTGGTGATCAACAACAGGGGCCTGAAGGTCTATTGGGATGACCGCAAGGTTTCTTTTGTCATCGAGCCGGAGATCCGCGAGGTCTCCCCTCGTTCTTTTCCTTTCGACAAGGGGGCGCAGCTTCGGATCTTGGGATCCTATTTCGATCCCTCCGCGCAGGTCCGGCTCGGTCAGTCTCTGCTGAAGGAGGTGACCTATATCTCTCCCCAGGAACTGAGGGCCCGAGTGGGCGCCTTTGAATTCTCTCCCGCACGCTACAACCTCTCAGTCTCGAACGACTATGGATTCACCGCAGAGAAGCAAGATCTGATCCAGATCACCGATCCTTGGATCGTGACGGACCTCTTGATCCGGCTGGACCGGAAACGTCTGGAGCGGTTGGAAAGGCGCGGACCGGTGGATCGGCCATGGGAAGACGGCAATGAGATAGGAATCATCAAGCTCTTTGATCTGCCCGCGATTCCAAAGGGCTGGCTCATGGTCTCCGCGGCAATCTGTACCGAGGCCGTCAACTCCCCTGGGAAGCGAAGTTACCTCCTGCGGCCTTATGATCAACTCTCCAGGAAGGGCTCCTCTATCCGCTTCGTTCTGAATGGACAGGACATTGAAGGAGTCGTCCTGTCAGACGCCACCTTCTTGAGCGACGCTTGGCACGCCAGGGGCCGGTCCCCATGAACTCAAACTCCTCCCGCGACTACCTGAAGTCGAGCCGGGCGGTTGCCGCCATCCGAAGCGGCCGGAGATCCTTGTTTTCATGGATAAGATCTCTCATCCACCGATCCGCCCTCCCCGGCTGGACATCCGAACGGGCTGATGAGCTGCGGGCTGCCCCTCTGAGCATCCTTTCCAAGGTGCTCATCGCGGCCGTCCTGACCAACGGCTTGCTCCTCGTGGCGCTGGGCCGTCCGATCTCCGCCTTGGCAGTGGCAGGAAGAGGAGCTCTGCTCCTGTTGGGATGGGCGGGGCTCAAGCACAAGGAGCGCTGGGAAGAGGTGATCCGTGGAAGCTGGGTGCCTCGAAAGCTCTGGAAGAGGGATCCCTAAAGGAGGAGTTTCAATGGCATCCCCTCGTCTCCTATTCATCACGACGCATCCGAAAGAGGTGGCCTCCACCCGTTACCGCGTTCTCTCCTATGAGCCCTTCCTCCGGCGGGCCGGTTTTGCGTTCCGCCTTCACTCCTTCTTCTCCTCCCAGGCCCTGCAGTCGATCTACGGGCCCTGGGGATGGAACCGGAAGGCCCGCTGGTTCCTCCAGGGGGTGCGGGAGAGATTAAACCGCTTGCGGATCCTGGACTACGATCTGATCTTCGTCCACCGGGAGCTCTTTCCTTGGGGGATGACCCTGGGGATGTCGGTCCTTTTGAAGGAGCTGCGCCGGACCCCGGCGCGCCTGATCTACGATTTCGACGACGCGATTTACCTTCCCCATCGCCGCCATCGATTCCTGATCGGCCGGCTGGAGAACCCGGAATCGGTCCACCATCTGATGTCGATCAGCCACTGCGTGATCGCGGGAAACCGCCATCTGGCCGACTACTCCAGCCGGTTTAACCCTCGGGTGGAACAGATCCCCACCCCGGTGGACACGGACCGCTTCTTTCCGAAAGTGGGTGGGAATGGACCGAGGCCCTGCACCATCGGATGGATCGGCTCCCCCAGCACGGCGAAGTACCTGGCCGATCTGATGCCGGTTTTTCAAAAGCTGGCCCTTCAGCATTCGTTCCGGCTCAAGATCATCGGGGCCAATCGCCCCTTCCGCCTGCAGCGAATCCCGGTGGAGAACCGCCCCTGGAGCCTGGAGGGGGAGATGGAGGAGTTCCGAAGCTGCGACATCGGAGTTTATCCCTTGTGGGACGACGAATGGGCCCGGGGCAAGTGCGGCTTCAAGGCGCTTCAGTTCATGGCCTCCGGCGTGCCGGTGGTCGCCTCCCGGGTGGGGATGAATGAGGAGATCATCCAGGAGCGGGTCAATGGGCTCCTGGCAGCCAGCCCTCAGGAATGGGAGAGCCGTCTGGGCGAGCTTTTGGAGGATCCGGACCTGCGCGAACGCCTGGGCGGGGAAGGGCGCCAGACTGTTGAGCGGCATTATGCCCTCTCCCGGGTCGCCCCCCGGCTGATCCAGGTCGTCGAGGAGACTCTGGGAGGAAAGCCGCAGCGGCCGTTGGGCACGGTTTATTCCACGCCGCGGAGGATCCCAGCCGCCGAAAGGCAGAACATCCTCTGCTTCTCCTCGATCGACTGGGATTTTATCTGGCAGGGGCACCAGGAGATCATGTCCCACTTGGCTCGTCAAGGGCATCGGGTTCTCTTTATCGAGAACACCGGGGTCCGGAATCCGCGGTTCAAGGACCTGCCGAGAATCCGCCACCGGCTGGAGGTTTGGCGGCGATCCCTGCAGGGATTCCGGAAAGAGGCCGAGAATTTATACGTCTACTCCCCCCTGATCCTTCCGTTCCCATACAGCCGGCTGGCCCTCCGGATCAATCGACGGATTCTCCTGTCGACCCTCCGGAGGTGGATGGACGGCATGGATTTCTATCAGCCGGTCTGCTGGACGTTCCTGCCTACCCCAATGACCCTTCAAGTGCTTGAACGGATTCCTCGCAAGGCGCTTGTCTATTACTGCATCGACAGCTTCCCCGACAGCACCCCGGCGGCCCAGCGGATCGTCCAGAGCGAGGAGGCGCTCTTTCAAATAGCCGATCTGGTCTTCGTCACCTCCCGCAAGCTGTGTGAACGGGCGGATCGGCTGAACCGCCAGGTGCACCTCTTCCCCTTCGGCGTCAACTTCCAGGCCTTTGATCGGGTCCGGCAAAGTTCGGAGGAACCCCCCGAAGAGCTCCGGCGGATCCCCCGGCCGAGGGTCGGGTACATTGGGGGCGTCCATCAGTGGGTGGATCAGGATCTCCTGTGCTCTCTCGCCCAAAGGAGGCCGGACCTTTCCTTCGTGCTGGTCGGCCCCCTTCAGACCGAGGTGGAAAAGATCCGGCAGGAGCGGAACATCTTTCTTCTGGGGCAGAGGCCCCACAACGAGCTCACCCGTTACCTGAAGGGATTCGACGCGGCGATCATCCCTTACCGCCTGACCGAGTACACCAACAACGTTTATCCGACCAAGCTCAACGAGTACCACGCGATGGCCAAGCCGGTGGTCTCCACCCCACTGCCTGAAATCATCGAGTTCAACCGGACCCACCCCCATCTGGTCGAAATCGGCTCCGACCCGGAGGATTTTTCCGGTGCCATCGATCGGGTCCTGAGACAGGACTCGGAGGACCTTAAGAAGCGCCGGGTCGCCGCGGCCCGGGAGAACTCCTGGGATCACCGGATCGAAACGATGCAGGGGCTGATCGCCGAGAGCATCACACGGAGGGCCTCCTTACACAGGGAAGGGTGGCCGGATCGTTTCTTGGCTTCTCAGCGAATCAGCCGGGCCCTCACCCGCTGGACGGCCGGTCTGACCCTTTCCTATTTATTGGTTTTTCACACCCCGTTGGTCTGGTGGATGGCCAGGCCGCTGACCCTCGAGGACCCGCCCCGTTCAGCCGACGCGATTGTCGTCTTTGCCGGCGGGGTGGGGGAATCGGGACAGGGAGACGAAGGATATCGGGAACGGGTCAAGCAGGCCGCGGAGCTGTACCATCAGGGATACGCTCCGAGGATTCTGTATCTGTCCGGTTACATGCGCACCTTTGACGAGGTGATGGTGATGCGCTCCTTGACCGAATCCCTGGGGGTTCCCTCTGATCGAATCTTGACGGAGCGGCAGGTCAGATCCACGGTCGATTACGTCCGGCGGGCCGGGGAATTGGCCCGGCGGCAGGATTGGAAGGGGATCCTGCTGGTCACCTCCCGGTATCATGGGCGCCGGGCCGATCTGACCTTCCGAAAGAACGTCCCGGCACTGACCGTCATCCACGTTCCGGTCCGGACCGCCTACTATCAGCACACCTGGGGGATCACCTTAAAACAGCTGCAGGGAATCCTCCATGAAGCTCTGAGGATCCTCTATTACCGTTTCAGGGGCTGGGCGTAGGTTTCCGATGTGCGGTTTCGCCGGAATCATCCATTGGGATCAAGAACCTGTCCCGGAAGAGGATCTGAAGGAGGCCTGCCTGCGCCTCAAGCATCGGGGACCGGACGAACAGGGGATCGTTGCTCTGCCCGAAGGAGCCGGCCTGGCGCACGCCCGCCTGCGGGTCGTGGACCTCTCCGACGCGGCCCGTCAGCCGATGGCAAGTCCCTCCGGCGCCCTGTGGCTCCTCTACAACGGGGAGATCTATAACTTCAGGGAAATCCGGGCCCAACTGGAGGCGGAGGGCTTCCGCTTTCGAAGCCATTCCGACACGGAGGTTCTCCTGAAGGCCTACGAGGCCTGGGGGACGAAGGCCTTCGAACGGATAGACGGGATGTTCTCCGCCACTCTCTGGGACAGCGTCCACCGGGAGTTGATTCTGGTCCGGGACCGGGTCGGAAAGAAGCCCCTTTTCTACTGGACCGACGGCCGATGCCTTGCCTTCGGGTCAGAGATCAAGGCCCTGTGGGCTCACCGGCATGTCCCTCGGGAAGTGGAGGAATCGGTCCTGCCTTTCCTCCTTGCCTTTGGCTACCCTCCCATGGGTAAAAGCTGTTATCGCCGGATCCAGGAGGTCCCTCCCGCCACCTTCCTGCGGTTTAAGGCCGGTCAGAAGGAACCGGCGGCTGAACGGTTCTGGCAGCTTCGCTTCGACGGCCCAGGGCAGCGGATCGGCGAACGGGAAGCGGTTCACCGACTCCGGCACCTTTTAGGCGAAGCGGTCCGCCGGCGCCTTTATGCCGACGTCCCCTTGGGAGCGTTCTTAAGCGGCGGGCTGGATTCCACACTCGTGGTGGGGCTCATGACCCGGTTTCTTAAAGGGCGTCCCGTCAAGACGTTCAGCATCGGGTTTGAGGGAGACCGGCGTTTCAACGAGACCGGTTACGCCCGGATCGCCGCCGAGCGTTTCCGAACGGAGCATACCGTCTTCCTCGTCACGCCGCAGTCGTTTGATCTCCTGGAACGGTTGGTGTGGCATTACGACCAGCCGTTCGGGGACTCCTCGGCCATTCCGACCTATCTCTTGGCGCAATTGACCCGAGAGCAGGTCACCGTGGCCTTGACCGGAGACGGAGGAGACGAGCTGTTCGCCGGCTACGACCGCTTCCGGGCGGCCTTATGGGCCGAGCGCCTTCCCGGATCCCTGCGGACAGGCTTGGGAAAAATCGCCGGCCTGTTCCCCTCGGGATCCGAGCGGGCGCCGGCCGCTCGGATCCGGCGTTTTTGCGCCGCGGCCGGCAGGCCCCCTCTGGAGCGCTACCTCCAGTGGATCCGATATGGGGATCTTTCCGATGCGAAGGCCCAAGAGCTTGCGGAATACTGGAAACAGTCCGTCGGCTGGTCCGATTTGGCCCGGCTGCTGCATCTGAACTTCCACTCCTACCTTCCCGGCGATCTTCTGGTCAAGACCGACCGCTGCAGCATGGCGCACGGCTTGGAGCTCCGCTGTCCGTTCCTCGATACCGCCCTCCTGGAATATGCGGCCTCCCTGCCGGATCGGTTCAAGGCCAGCCTCTGGGAGTCCAAGATCCTCCTTCGCAGGGCCTTTCCAGACCTTCTGCCGGAGGCAATCCGCAGCCGCAGGAAGATGGGATTTGGGGTCCCCTTGGGGTCCTGGTTCCGAAAACAGTGGCGCCAGCCCCTTCTGGATCTTCTGGGGAGTCCGTCCGCGAAGGTCCGCCGCTACGTGGAGAGAGAAAAGATTCAGGCGATGATCGCGGACCACCTGCAGGGGCGCAGGGACGCCGGACATCCTCTGTGGCTCCTGCTGACCCTTGAAGTTTGGCTGAAGCAGCTAGAGAGATCTCCCCATGAAGCAGCGGTTGGCTGAGTCGATGCAGAACCGCCGAGGGCTCGCTGGGATCATTCTGGTCGGATTTTTGGCGCTGGGCTGGATCGTTTCGTCATGGCCGGTGACCACCCGGCAGGGGATCGATTATCGGATCTCTTCCCACACCCAGCCCCTGTACGTGAAGGTCCTCGCTTTTCTTCATCGGCATACCCAGTACCAGCTTCTTACCCGGGAGATCACACGGGGTCTTGCCGCCGATTCGCAGCGGGTGGAGGCCATCCTGGCTTGGACCCGCCAGAACATTCGCGAGGTTCCAAAAAACTTTCCGGTGGTGGACGACCACATCCTGAACATCGTTATTCGGGGCTACGGAACCGAAGACCAGATGGCGGATGTCTTCGCGACCCTCTGCACCTATTCCGGGATCCCCGCCTTCTGGGAGCTCTTCACCATCCCCGTGGAGGGAGGGAAAAAGGTTTTCTCCTTCGCTCACATTGACGGGAGATGGGCGGTCTTTGACGTGGAGGAGGGATCGGTTTTCAAAAACGCCCAGGGGGGGTGGGCCGAGGTCGGCGATCTGATCCAGGATCCGGCTTTGGCCTCTCCCTATGAAGACTTTTTCCGGGAACCGGCGAGGGGTTTCTATTGGCGGCCCTTCCGGCCGCCCGAAAAATTGCGCGCCAAGAGGCAGATGCCTTGGGAGAGGTTATGGGATGAGATCCGGCGGGGCAGGTAGAAGCCCTTCCCTTTCGGGTAAAGGCCTGGTCTGCGGGTTTAGGAGAGGTTATCTCGTGCAAAATCCGGCGCGGATGCGATATAATAAGGCACCTCAGTAAAAAAGATGGACAGACGCCATTACCTGGTCACCGGGGGGGCCGGTTTCATCGGCTCTCACCTAACCGACGCACTCCTTCAGAAAGGGCACCAAGTGACGGTCCTGGATAATTTCTCGACCGGCCGCCTGGAGAACGTGGCCCATCTGGACGGTCGCCCTCATTTCCAGCTGGTCACCGGCACGATCCTGAACGAAGTTCTGGTGGACAAGCTGGTGGAGCGGGTGGACGCGGTCTTCCATCTGGCCGCGGCGGTCGGAGTGGAGCTGATCGTCAAAAAACCGCTGGAATCGCTGACCACCAATATTCGGGGCTCCGAGATTGTTCTGGAAATGGCTTATCGCTACCGCAAGAAAGTCCTGATCACCTCCACCTCGGAGATCTACGGCAAGAACACCAACGGGTCCCTGAAGGAGGATGAGGATCGGATCCTGGGCTCCCCCTTGAAGAGTCGCTGGTCCTATTCCACCGCCAAGGCGGTGGATGAGATCCTGGCTTATACCTACTGGAAGGAGAAGGGGATTCCAACGGTCATCATCCGCCTCTTCAACACAGTCGGGCCCCGCCAATCCGGCGCTTACGGGATGGTCATCCCCCGCTTCGTCCAGCAGGCCCTGCGCGGGGAACCGATCACCGTCTATGGGGATGGGAAGCAGAGCCGTTGTTTCCTTCATGTGGAGGACGCGGTCCGTGGACTGACCGCTCTGATGGACCTGCCGGAAGCCGCCGGAGAAGCCTTCAACATCGGAGGGCAGGAAGAGGTGACCATTGAAGAGCTGGCTCGACGGGTGATCGCCTTGACGGCCAGCCGCTCCACCGTCTCTTACCTTCCTTACGACCAGGCCTATGAGGAGGGGTTTGAGGACATGGCTCGCCGGGTCCCGGACACCCAGAAGGCTCATCGAGCGGTCGGTTTCGCCCCGACCACCCGGTTAAATGACATCCTTCAGGACGTCATTGAATACTACAAAAAGGGGTCCGCTTCGGTTGCTTTCCGAAAGGGGTAGTCTGCTTTGACTTCGATTCTTCTGGTCGGAGCGAGTTCCTGTCTTTTCTCCCTGCTGCTGATTCCGCTGATTCGCCGCATGGCCGTCTCGATGGGCTGCGTCTCCAAGCCGGCCGGCGACCGCTGGGGCCGGAGAGTCGTCCCGCGGCTGGGAGGAATCCCGATCGCCTTCGTGTTCCTGGCAAGCGTCGGATGGGCCGCCTTTCAATATCCGAAGCTTTTGGGGCTCTTTCTGGGCGCGGCGGTCATGCTCCTGACCGGTCTGGCCGATGACTTCAAGCGGATTCATCCCTATTCCAAGCTGGTGGCCCAGATTGTCACCGGATGCCTCGTGGCCCTGTCCGATATCCGGTGGAGCGGGATGCCTTTCTGGCTGGCCACCCCTCTGACCATCGCATGGCTGGTCCTGGTGATCAACGCTTTTAACCTGATGGACAACATGGACGGCCTGTCGGCCGGGATCGGCGCGATCGGGGCCTCCCTGTGCGCCTGGCATGCCTTCCAGTCAGGGCAATGGCTGATCGCCGTCATCTCCGCCGGGCTGGCGGGAGCCACACTGGGTTTTCTTCGGTACAATCTGCCGCCCGCTAAGATCTTCATGGGGGACACCGGAAGCCAAGTCCTAGGACTAGGCCTGGGAGCGATGGCCTTGATGGGGGTTTCCGGACAGCATTCCACCCGGCTGGTCGGGATCCTGGCCCTTCCGACTCTGCTTCTGGCCGTCCCGATCTTTGACACCCTCTTCGTCACTTTCCAGCGGCTCCTTCACGGGCGCCACCCCTTCCAGGGAGGAACCGATCATCTCTCCCACCGGCTGGGGATTCTGGGTCTAACCAGCCGGCAGGTGGTTTTCGCCCTCTACACCTTGAGCGCCTCCATCGGAGCGCTGTCCCTCTTCATCTCCTCTCAAAATCCCATTGCGATCTTTGGGGTCTGGCTGCTGACCATCGGGCTTCTGCTCCTGGTGGGGGCCTACCTGGCCCGGGTCCGGGTCTACGCGGGCCAGGAGCCGTCCCAGAGGGGAGAAGAGGCCCGGATTACCTGGATTGAAACGATGCTGATGCATAAGCGCCGGATCCTGGAGGTCTGCATTGACTTCATTCTGATCTGCGCCTCCTACGTCAGCGCCTTTGCGCTTCGCTTCGAGGCCCACATCACCGGGGACTTGGAGCTGCTGATCTTGAAGTCGCTGCCCTGGATCATCGCCATCAAGATCTCCTGCTTCTTCCTGTGCGGGCTCTACCGGGGGGTGCGGCGCTACACCAGCCTGTCCGACATGGTCAACATCTTCCGGGCGGTCATTCTGGGATCGGTCTTTTCGGCCCTGACCCTTCTCTACCTGTGGCGGTTCGAAGGATATTCCCGAGCGGTCCTGATCATCGACGGCCTGCTTCTGTTCGTCACGGTCAGCGGGGCCCGGGTGACCGAACGGCTCCTGAACGAATGGATCACCTCCTCTCTGAAGGGAGCGATGCCGGTTCTCATCGTGGGGGCCGGCGACACCGGAGAACTGCTCCTGCGTCAGATGAGGCAGGATTCCGCCAGCCACCGGCGGGTGGTCGGCTTTCTCGATGACAACCCGGTCAAGCTGGGCAGCCGGATCCATGGGATCTCGATCATGGGATCCCGCCGGGACTTGGGCCGGGTCGTTCAGGAGTGCCACGTGCGAGAAGTGCTGATTGCCATGCGGCGTCCGCCCGCGGATCTGGTTCAGCAGATCCAGGGCTACTGCGAGGAAAACGGCCTCTCCTGGAAAATCGTCCGGGCCGTGGCCTCGGACGAGGCTGCCTTAAACTCTCCGATATGACCCGTTCTCTCCCTGGGATGGCGCAGCGGGCGGCCCGGGCATCCCTCTACCTTCTGCTGTTCCTCAACCCCTTCTCCAAGGCAGGCGTGGAGATTTCCTTCTTTATTCTTCTGACCTGCTGGGCGATCGGCTGGCCCTTGACGAGGCAGGGGCGCGCAAGCTCTGTTTGGTGGACTTCGGAAGGCAGGTCGGTGGGCAGGAGTTTGCTGGCCTACCTGGCGGTCTGCGCGATAGCGGTCGGGTTCAGCAGCTACTGGACCTTAAGCCTTAAAGGTCTGGTGCGCAAGACGCTCGAATACGCTCTTTTCTTTGTGATGGCCAGCGATATAGCCCGGCATCCTGGCGTCTGCCGGCGATCGGGCCAGGCGCTTTTGTGGGCTGGCTGGCTCATCGTGGCTTACAGTCTCCTTCAGGGATGGGCCATCCAGCAGGTGGCTCTTCCGGGTATAGCGATGGACCCGATCCGCCATGAACGGTCTCTGGTGCATGGGCGAATCATGGGTCCTTATGACAATCCCAACGACCTGGCCACCTTTCTGATAGTGGCGATCCTGTTTTTAGCCGGGCCGATTCTCTGGTGGCTCAAATCCTTTCCGTGGGGAAAGGGGATCCTGGGGATCCTCCTTCTGGGGTGCCTGGCCTGGACCCAATCCCGGGCCGGCCTGCTGGGGCTGGTGGTCGGAGGGATGTTTCTTCTGTTTCAGCTCCCCCGGAGGAAATGGGTTCGAGGGATCGCCTTCTGCACGCTGGCGTTGACCGCCGCTTTGCTTTTCATCGGCAAGGGTCATTTTCCCGAGGTCCTATCCTTCTCTGATCCGGGCTCGCAGGAACGATCCGTCATGTGGAACGCCGCCTGGCGGATGATCCAAAATCAGCCGGTGTTCGGCATCGGGCTGAATACCTTTATGGCCAACTACATGGCCTACGCCGACAGCCCCAACCAGGGACCGGCCTACGCCCACAACGGGTTCCTTCAGGTGGCCGCCGAAACCGGCCTGGCGGGGCTGGCTTGTTTCCTCTGGTTCCTGGGCTCTTTAAGCTCCATCATCTGGAAACGGCTGAAAGAAGGAACAGCGGATCTCTCCGAGAAGCCCTGGCTGCTCGGCCTGTCGGCCGGGCTGATCGCTTTCATGGTCCAATCCGTGTTCGACACCAATCTTTACACCCTCCGGCAGGCGGCTCTCTTCTGGACCCTGGCCGGGGTTGCCTTTGGCGCCAGCCAGCGGCTTCGGCTAGAGGAAGCCTCACCACGGCCCTCCGGCCAGCGGCTTCGGCTAGAGGAAGCCTCACCACGGCCCTCCGGCCAGCGGCTTCGGCTAGAGGAAACCGAACGCCGGCAATGAGCGGAGGCAAGGTGGTCCGGATCATTGCCCGGCTCAACCTCGGGGGTCCGGCCCAGCAAGCGGTTGGACTTTCGGCCGGAATGGCCCAGATGGGCTGGGACACGCTGCTTCTGGCCGGACACCCGGATCCGTCCGAGGGGAACATGGAGTTCCTGCTGGAGGGACGGCCGATCCGTTTCCTGAGGATCCCCCCCCTCCAGAGGTCTCTCCACCCCTTGAAGGACCTCCGCGCCGGCTGGAGCATCCTGCGGTGCCTGCTTCGGGAAAGGCCGGATATCCTGCACACCCATACCGCCAAGGCCGGCGCGCTGGGTCGTTTAGCGGGGCTGGCTTACCGTTGGATCACCCGGTCTAAACTCAAAATGGTCCACACTTTCCACGGGCACGTTCTGGAAGGTTACTTTCATCCGGCTGCGGCCGGCTTTTTCTGCTGGATTGAAAGGCGATTAGGGGCTTTCACGGATGTCCTGCTAACGGTCAGCGATTCGGTCCGGGAGGACCTGCTCCGGCTTAGGATTGGCCCGGCTTCTAAAATTCGGGTGATCCGGCTGGGACTTCCTCTGGAAAACCTACTGGCGCTGGATCCTCCCCGCTTCGGCCAGGGTCCGCTGAAGATCGGCTCGATCGGGCGTCTGGCTCCGATCAAGAACCATGGGCTCCTGCTGGAGGCGATCCGCCGCTTGAACAACATGGAGAACAGCCACGACAGCCATTTTTTGATTGTGGGAGATGGAGAACTCCGGCCGGCCCTGGAGCAACAAATACAGGATAAGGGACTTTCCGAAAAGGTGGAGATGACCGGCTGGAAAACCGACCTGCCGGCCCTGTACCGGGATCTGCACGCCGTCTGCCTGACCTCCAAGAACGAGGGGACGCCGGTAGCCCTCATCGAGGCGATGGCGGCGGCCCGGCCGGTCGTGGCCACCGAGGTGGGGGGAGTCCGAGACCTGGTAGGCTATGGTAATGACCCTATTGCTCCCGGAAAGTTCCGGTCCTGTGAAAGGGGAATCCTGGTCCGGTCGGAGGACCCGGAGGGGCTGGCTCAAGCGCTGCGGTTCATCCTCTCGGAACCGGAGGCGGCCCGGCGAATGGGAGAGGCCGGCCGCCGCTTCGCGGCGGAGCATTACACGTTAAAGCGGCTGATCCAGGACGTCGACACCCTGTACGGGGAATTCGCGAAGTGCTCAAACTAAATCGGATCCTGGTGGTCCGGAACGACCGGATGGGGGACCTGTTGATGAGCCTGCCGGCCATCCAGCTGCTTCGCCGCCAGTTCCCGGAGGCGAGCATCACCCTGGGGATCCTGGAAGAAAACCGGCCTTTGCTGGAAAATCACCCGGACATCGACCGGTTGATGATCTGCCCTCCGGCCGGAAGGCTGGGGGGCCTGCCGCTGCTGCGGCTGTCCGTTGCCCTGCGCCGGGAACGGTTTGACGCGGCCTTGGCGTTGAACCCGACTCAAGGAACCCATTTTGCCTTCTGGCTGGCCGGCATTCCCATCCGGGCCGGTTATCGCCGCAAGTGGAGCTTTCTTTTGAACAGAACCCTGGCCGACACCAAAGCACAGCGGGACCTGCACGAAGTGGATTACAATCTGGAGCTCATTGATCTCTTGGGAGTCTCAAAACCCAGCGTCCGGCCTTGCCCGCATCTGTCGGTTCCTCCCGCAGCGGAGGCGGAAGCGGATCGGATCCTCCGGGGCAAGGGGCTTCCATCCGACGCCCGGCCGATCGCCCTGCATCCGTGGACCAGCAATCCGGCGAAGGCCTGGCCGCTGGAAAGCTTCGGGGAGGCGGCCCGCCGCCTGGTGCCGGACCATCCCATTCTGGTGATCGGGGGGGCGGAGAACCGGCCCCTCATGGACCGGCTGGGAGCACGGTTGTTTCCACCCGAGGCGGCTGATCTGGTGGGAGCCGTCCCTTTGGGAATCCTGCCGGCCTTGTTGAAACGATGCCGGCTCCTTTTGTCCAACGACAGCGGTCCGGTCCACGTGGCGGCGGCGGTAGGGACCCGCACCCTGGTCGTGGCCCCCCCATCCCATGCCCGCCAACTGAATCGATGGCGGCCTTTAGGGGAGGGCCATGCGCTTTTGTTCTCGCCGCCGGTGGAAGAGGTCGTCGCTCGATGCGAGTCCTAATCGCCAATCCTTTCGGCATCGGCGACGTCCTCTTTTCCAGGCCGCTCCTGCTATCGCTCCGGCGTGCTGATCCGGGCGGATTCATAGGATATTTATGCAATCGGAGAACCGGGGAACTGGTCGAGGGCTGTTTTCCCGTAGACTGGCGCGGAGTTTTTGAGAAGGATGAGTTCCGGGCCGCGTGGCGCCGCTCCCGGCGCGAAGCGCTGGTACAACTGGTGAACTTAAAGAGGGAGGTGACCCAGCGGCGATTTGACCTGCTGGTGGATCTTTCAATGGGTTGGCACTATGCTCTAGGGGGGCTTTTGAGCGGGATTCCCCGCCGGATCGGATTCCATTTCCGGGGAAGGGGCCGTTTCCTGACCGACCGGCTCTCCATCGAAGGCTTCCACGACCAGCCGGTCAGCCGCTATTACCTGGACCTGCTTTCTTTCCTGTTTCGAGAGTTCCCTTCCTGGGCTGTCCCCGAATGCCCTCCTCTGGGATTTCCGGAACCGCTCCGGGAGCAGGTGGACGGTTTTCTACGGTCCAACGGCCTGAATGGGACCGTCCCGATAGCGGGAATCGTGCCTGGAGGAGGGGCCAGCTGGGGGCCTTACGCCGCCTATAAACAGTGGCCGGCCGACCGATTCGCGCAGGCGGCCAGGCACTTAAGCGGTCGGCACCGGATGAAGATCTTGCTGATCGGCGACGCCCAGGAGGCCCCGTTATGCCGGGCGGTGGCCGATCGGCTGGACTCTCCCCCGGTTCTGGCGATTCAGGTTCCTTCGCTTCTTTTTCTCGGGGAGCTCATGAAACGCTGCGCGTTGGCGCTGGGAAACGACAGCGGGCCGATGCATCTGGCGGCCCACGCGGGGGTCCGGACCGTGACGATCTTCGGCCCGGTGGACGGCTCAGTCTACGGCCCGACCCCGGAGCAAGGGCCTGGGAATCGGATCGTATCGAAGGCCTTGGCTTGCCGGCCCTGCTACCGGAGTTTCCGCATTCCTCCTTGTCCATGGAATATCGCTTGTCTCAAACAGCTGGAGATAGCGCCGGTCCTGAAAGCGGTCGATGAAATTCTTAAAAACTGATCCTTGGATCATCGGCCTGCTTTTGGCCGGCCCGCTCCTGCTTCTGCCTGGATTGGACAACGGCCGGCTCTGGCAGGATGAAGCCGAGACGGCTCTTCTGGGCCGCAACCTCTTAACCTATGGGTATCCCCGCGCCTTTGATGGGACTAATTGGATCAATCCGAGTCTGACCTTTCGGGAAGGATATGCCTGGACCTATCACACTTGGCTGCCGATGTACTTGGCGGCCGGCTCCTTCAAGTTACTCGGGGTCAACACGGTGGCGGCCCGCCTTCCATTCGCTCTGCTGGGCGTTCTGGCCCTCTGGTTGGCCGGACGGACCGTCCGCCGCCTGACCGGCGACCGGTGGCTGGCCCGCCTGACGGTTCTGCTTCTGGTCACTTCGGTCCCGTTCCTGCTTCATATGCGGCAATGCCGCTACTACGCGCCGGCTGTCTTTTTCACCCTCTGGTCGATCTGGGCCTATTGGAGATTTTTGAATCACAAACGCTGGGGGGGTCCGGAGCTGACGGCGGGGCTGACCCTGCTTTTTCACGCGGAACACGGAGCCTTCCTCCCGGTCGCCGCGGGGCTGGGGCTCCATTTCGCCAGCCTTCGCCCCAAAACCCAGGAATGGAGGCGGGCTGGGATTGTGGCGGCAGCCCTGCTGATCCTGAATCTTCCCTGGGCCATTTACCTGAAAGGATGGCAGCACCACAAGATCTTCTCTTTTAAAGAGATCAGCCATCACCTGCAGTTTTACTTCCGGCAGGTGAACCGGTTTTTTCTTCCGGTGGTCTTCTGGGGAATCCTGGTGCTCCTTCGGAGGCGCTCCTTCCGCGGACTGTTCGAAAGGCCGGAATGGAAGTTGGTCTTCTGTTTGCTCGCTACCGGCTTTCTTTTTCTGATCCTGATTCCGGAGCAGCGGCACTTCCGCTATCTCATCTTTCTAGTCCCTTGGCTGATGATGATTCAAGCCGCCCTGCTGGTCCGGCTCTTCCGCTGCGGAAGGCTCGTCGTGGCGGCGGGGCTGGCCGCCCTGCTGATCGGGACCGACCTGCTGCATTATTCCGCGCCCAAACCAGCCTCCTGCCGCTCCCTGCTCCTGGAATATTTCGGGGAGCTCACCCACCCGTACCGGGGCCCTGTGGATGGCATCGTCGAGGTCCTTCGGGAAAAGGCCCGAGCCGGGCAGACGGCGAAGACTCCTTACGAGGAGATGCCCCTGATTTTCTATCTGCCGGGACTGAAGTTCGAACCGATCCCGAGGATGGAGGATTTCGGCCGGGAGACCTTCCCGGACTGGATCATCCTGCGCCGGGACTGGCTGCCGGGCGGGTTCCTGGAAAGCCCCTATTACAGTAAAATAAGCCGGTCTTACGATGCCATCCCGGTGGATGCGCCGGACATCCCCTGGCAAAACCGGCCCGACCCTGGCTATCACCGGTTCCGGACCGACGGGACCGCCCCGCCGGTCATCCTTTTTCGAAAAAAATGATCCGTCTGCTCTCCATTGTGATTCCGGCCTATAATGAGGCGACCCGAATCGGGAATACGGTCCAGGCGGCTGCCGCCCATCTGGCCCAGCAGCCCTATCGTTGGGAAATCCTCGTGGTGGATGACGGCAGCCGGGACCAAACGGCCAGGGAGGTGGAGGAACTGCTCGGGAAGGTTCCCGACCTGCGGCTCATCCGGCATCGGGTCAATCGGGGGAAGGGAGCCGCCGTCCAGACGGGGCTCAAAGAATCTCAAGGTTCGGCGATCCTTTTCTGTGACGCTGACTCGGCCACCCCCTTTAAGGAATTGGACCGGCTTCTGCCTGAGCTCAAAGAGGGGGTCGGGATTGTCACCGGGACTCGCAAGTCAAGCCGCTCACAGGTGCTGGTGCCGCAACCATGGCTGCGGCGCCTGATGAGCCGGGCCTATCAGCGAATCTGCCAAGGGTTGACTTCCCCGGGTGTCTCAGACGTCACCTGCGGGTTCAAGCTGCTGTCCCGCGAGGCGGCGGACCGGATCGCTCCGCGGATGCGGATCCATCGCTGGTCTTTCGACGCGGAGCTTTACGCCATCGCCCGGGTTCAGGGCTTGAGGGTGGCCGAGGTTCCGATCCGGTGGGCGGACCAACGCAAGACCAAGGTCCGCCTGCTTAACGACGCGCTTTTCTCCTTCTGGGAGCTGGTGAAGATTCGGAGGCACGAGACTGCCGGGACCTACCGGTAAAGGATGCCCCATGAAGCTCACGGCGGTATTCTGCGTTTACAATGAAGAGGAGTACCTGGAGTACGCGGTCAAAAGCATCCTGCCGGCGGTGGACCGGGTGGTTCTGTGCCTGGGGAAAGCCCCTTATAACGCCTACAACCCACAGGCCCGTTCCGTCTCGCGGCCCGATGGAACCGAGGCGGTGGTGGAGGCGCTGGCCCACCGGGAGCCGAAGTTGGCCGTGATCAAAGGGACCTGGGCCTCCGAGGTGGACCACCGGAACACCGGGCTTACCGCCTGCCTGGAGGACGGGGCCGATTATTACTGGCTGGTGGACGGGGACGAGATCTACCGGGAGGATCATTTAAGGAACATCCGGGAAGAGATCCAGAAGCACCCAGAAGCCGGGACCTTCATCATCAAATGCCACATCTTCTGGCGCTCCTTCTCCTACCGGATCCCAGCTCAGGAGCTGGCCTGGCGGCCCCGGAGGATTTTTAAGATGACTCAGGCCCGGCAGATCTTGGGACTGCGATTTCCCCACCGGCTTCGGTTCGTGGGACAAAATGAGATGAACAGTTTGGGGCCGGTGGTGGAGCTGCCTCCGGAACGGGCGGTCTTCTACCATTTCTCCTATGCTCGCTCCTCCCCGGCGATGGAAGACAAGTTCCGGACCTTCAGCCACGCCCATGAAATCTCTCCGGAGTGGATTGAGAAGGTCTGGAGGCGGTGGCCCTCCGACCGGCAGATGGCCCACATCCATCCGGTGGATCCGCCGAAGTTTCCTCGGGCGGTCCACCAGTCTCCGGAGGATTTGCCGGCGATCCTTCGAAGCCATCCGTTTTATGATCTGGACATTATTCCTTAGGAGACGACGATGCGGGTGCTTGTAACCGGAGGAGCCGGCTTCATTGGCTCACACCTAGTGGATGCCCTGGTGGAGCAGGGACATCAGGTCCGGATCCTGGACAGCCTGGAACCCCAGGTCCATGAGGGGAAGGAGCCGGATTACCTGAACCCCAAGGCGGAGTATCAATGGGGCGACGTCCGGGAAGAAAGCGCCCTGGACCGGGCCCTGGAGGGCCGGGAGGTTGTTTTTCATCAGGCGGCCCTGGTGGGGATTGGGCAGTCGATGTACCAGATCCGCCGGTACGTGGAGGTCAATGTCGGGGGGACCGCATCCCTCCTGGAGGCGGTGGTCCGGAAACGGCTTCCTTTGAAAAAACTGGTGGTAGCCAGCTCCATGAGCATCTACGGAGAAGGGGCTTTCCGCTGCGTCCGATGCGGTCCGGTTTATCCGGCGCTTCGGCCGGAATCCCAGCTGGCTCAACGCCGCTGGGAGATGGACTGCCCCTCCTGCGCCGCCCCGCCCCGGCCGGAGCCGACCTCTGAAGACAAGCCGCTGGCCCCCACCTCGGTCTACGCCGTCTCCAAGAGGGATCAGGAGGAGCTGGTTCTTTCGGTCGGCCGCGGCTACAAGATCCCATCGGTGGTCCTGCGCTATTTCAACGTCTACGGCCCCCGGCAGGCCCTGTCCAACCCGTACACCGGGGTCTGCGCCATCTTCTCGGCCCGGATCAAAAATGGGCGTCGCCCGTTGATCTACGAGGACGGCCTGCAGTCCCGGGATTTCATTCATGTCGGCGATATTGTCCAGGCCAACCTGCTGGCGATGAGCCGGCCGGAGGCGGATGACCAGGCCTTTAATGTCGGAACTGGGAGGGGGACCTCAGTTTTGGAGGTGGCGCGTCTGTTGATCAAGCTGTACCGGGCCGACCTGGAGCCGGAGAAGGTGGAGAAGTTCCGGGCCGGGGACATCCGCCACTGTTTCGCGGACGCCTCCCGGCTGGGCCGGCTGGGGTTTCGGCCCCGGATGAATCTGGAGGAGGGACTCCGTCAGCTGATCGAATGGGCCCGGCAGAAGCCGGCTTTAGACCGGGTGGAGGAGGCGGCCCGGGAGTTGGAATCGCGCGGATTGACCCAATGACTCCGGTCTGCGACATCGTGATCCCGATCTGGAATCAGCGGGAGGCGACCCGGGACTGTTTGGAATCGATCCTGTGGTCTACACCGGAGCCGGTCCGGCTCATTCTGATTGATAACGGGTCCGCTGATCCAACCCGGGAATTTCTGGAGCGGTTCAAGCGGGACGCCCCGGTTCCGGTGGAGCTGATCCGCAATCCCAAAAACGAGGGATTCATTCGGGGCACCAATCAGGGGATCCGGGCGGCGCGGGCCCCCTGGGTTTGCCTGCTCAACAACGACACCCTCGTCACTCCGGGGTGGATGGCGGAGATGCTCAAGGTTGCCTCGCTTCCCGGGGTAGGGCTGGTCAACCCGACCAGCAATTCTCTGGGGTTTCATCCTGGCAACCTTTCCCTGAAGGAGTACGCTGCCTCCCTGAAAGAGCAGTCCGGCCGGCACACGGAGCTGACCACCGCCCTGGGCTTCTGCCTGCTGGCCCCCCGCTCCCTGTTCGAGACCGTCGGCCTGCTGGAGGAGTCCTTCGGGATGGGCTATTTTGAGGACGACGATCTTTCCCGGAGGGCCCGCCGGGCCGGCTTCCAATGCGTCCGGGCCTGCGCCGCTTATGTCCATCATCGGGAAAACATCAGCTTCCGGTTGATGCCGCAGTGGAAGCGCCGGTTCCGCGAGAACCGGAAACGGTTCGAGGAAAAATGGGGCAGGCGCCTGCGGATTCTCTGGCAGGGCCCCGTGGACACGGAGACAGCCCTCCATCTGAGCTCCCAGGGGCATTGGCTGACCTTCATTGACTTGGGAGAAGGCCTGCCTCCCCAGTTGGCCGGGCGGGCCCAGGTTTCAACCTTGAAGCTCGGGGACAACTGGCGTCTCCGGGCGACCCTCCGGCTTCTGCTCAAACGGAAAAAGCCGTTCAACCTGGTGATCAGCCGGGACCCGGCCTGGTCGGGCTGGATCCGGCGCCTGCGCTGGCTCCACCGGGCCCAGCTGCTTGACACCCAAACGCCGGAAAGAGCCATCCTAGAACAATGCTTAGCCCTCTCTGCGACCTCGTCCTCCTGAACTGGAACCGACGGGACCTGCTCCAACCCTGCCTGGAACGGGTCCTGGCTTACACGGATCTGCCCAGCCGGGTGATCCTGGTGGACAACGGCAGCACCGACCCGGATCTTTTGGAATACCTGGATCGGATCCAGGGAAAGCCGCCGGTGGAGCTGGAGGTCGTCCGGCGGGCCCGGAATGACGGATTCGCCGTCGGGATCAACGAGGGGCTTGCCCGTTCCAAAGCTCCCTGGATCTGCCTGATGAATAACGACATCTTGGTCACGGAAGGATGGCTTTCCGAAATGATCCGGGTGGCGGAATCCAACCCGGAGATCGGTTTTCTAAACCCGATGAGCAACGAGTTCGGTCTTCATCCGGAGAAGGGAGAAACGATCGATGCCCTGGCTGCGCGGCTCAAAGGCCGGCAGGGAAGGTGGATCGAAAATGGGGGGTGCGTGGCTTTCTGCGCGCTGCTGTCCCGCAAGGCCTTCGAACGGGTCGGGCTGCTGGACGCGCAGTTTCAGTTTATGTATTTCGAGGACGCCGATTATTCGCTGCGGATCCGGTCCGCCGGATTTTCCTGCGGCATCGCGCAGGCGGCGTACGTGCATCATCACGGCTCTGCCACCATGAAAAAGGATCCCCGCAGAGAAGGCCTGTTCCGGGAGAATGAAAACCGGTTCTACCAAAAGTGGCCTGGCGGCAGGTCCCAGCGAATCGCCTGGCTCCTGCCCGATTTAAATCATGGCCAAGAGCCCGAAGCGATCCGAGCTAAGATTCGCTGCCTGGCCAACCAGGGACACCGGGTTTGGGTCTTCTGCACCGCCCAGAGCCGCCCGGTGGTGCCGGAACATCTCCAGGTTGAACCGGTCCTGCTTCCTTCGCTGGGTTTCCCCCTTTGGGCCGCCTGGCGGATTCTCACCAAGAAGAAGAGGTTTGACCAGGTGATAGGGAAGGCGGGAAAAC
>CAYJTC010000014.1:0-24408 GCA_964372955.1 uncultured Planctomycetia bacterium
GAAGGAGCTGCGGGAGGGGATCCGGTTCGAGCCGCCGCGCGGCGGGCTGGAGGAGGAGACGCCGGCGCCGGTGAGCGAGCCGAGCGCGCCGGTGGCCGAGCCGGCTGCGCCAGTGGCCGAGCCGGCTGCGCCGGTGCCGGCAACCAAGCCGAGTGTCGCTTCGCCCGTGGTGAATTTCTGGGCCGCGCGCGGTGCGAGCGGCATGGAGGAGGCACCGGAGGTGCTGATGAGCCGGCGCGACGTCCTGAAGGCGGGTGCGGCGGCTGCACTTGGCTTGACCCTGCTCGGCGCCGGAACGCCCGAAGCGGGCGCCCAGGCGCCGGTGGTCCCCGCGCCGCCGTTCGCGCCGCCGCGCACGGGACCGCGCGATCTGCGGCCCGGCTTCCTCAACCCGGCCAACATGGTTTGGCTGGACCGTCCCACCCATCCGGACGATGCGGGGGGCAGGGTCCTTGCTTCAAAGCTCAGGGAGTTCTACGACCCGCGCTCCCTGTCCCACCCGAGGAAGTTCTGGTCCGCCTACATGCATCAGATTTCTCAGCGGATTGCAGAGGTCACCCAGAAGGCAGCCCGTCACCTGGGCTGGGACAAGGCGCCACCCACGGGTGATGAGGTCCGGCGGGAGTGGGACCCGGCCTCCTTTGCGCCTGGCGTTCCGGAGGTGCTGCGCAGCTACATCCTTTGGGGCCCCTGGGAGGTGGAGGAGGCCTGGTGGCCGGCGATCTTCGAGGGAATGGCCAAGGCGGCCGGCGTGGTCGCGGCCAACTGGCCGGCTACCCAGCCCCCGCATTCGAGGATCTATCTGGACCCGTACGGCCTCATGTCCCCGCACCGGCCGTGGTCCACAGAAGGGTTTCTCCGGCTGCGGGAGCTGGCCCGTCGGCACGGGGTCCATGTGGTCCCCATCCTCGGTGACCCCAGCATGGGGGAGGACCCGGACCTGGGCCGGAAGCTCATGCGCGACTTCATGGCAACCGGCATCTTCGTCCCTGACTCGGATGGGATCGTTCGCCTGGCGCTCAACATCGAAGCGGACGACCCGGAGGCGTTCAAGGTCAAGCCGAGCGACGAACCGGAGGAGGTCGCCGAGAAGAAGAGGAAAGAGAAGGAGTTCTGGGAGAATGTGCTCCGGGTGGTCCGCTCCACCCAGAAATACCTTCATCGGCGCTTCCAGCTCCCCTCCTCCGAGGACCGCTCAAGCGTGGAGGTGACACTCTACGTGCCGGCCAACTTCTATGATCTCATCGTGGAGCACAAGCTGAGGATTCCGCCCGGAGTCCGTTTCATGTTCATGCCGTACAGCAACCAGCCCGGGGAGGTCGCCCGGAAAGCCAGTCAGCCTCTCCAGGCGTTGGCGGCGGACCGGCGCCTGCCCGTGGATCAGCAGCGCTTGAAGGGGCTGAAGCTGGGAGGGGTTGCCGTGGACATCGGCCCGCACGTCAAGCCCGAGGAGACCCTGTTTTCGGATCCGGGCCGGCCTTTCCAGGGCCGGGTGGGGGATCGGGCGGCCGAGGCCGGCCGGCAGGTTCACCAGGCCCTGCAGGCGGAGCCCAGCTTCGAGAGGGAGTACGTCCTCCACACCCACGACATCCTGGGAGACCTGGTCCCCTTCCTCAAGAGCCGGGGGCCGAGCCCGGAGGAGATGGCCGACCGGCAGGGGAGGATGGATCTGAAGAGATTCTGGAAGGAAGTCCGAAAGGTGCTCGAGTTTGCCTCCGGCATACCGAAGAAGCCGCCCCCGGCCCGGTACGGCGCTGAGCCGGAGATCCGGGTTTCGGACGAGCGGGCGCTGGAGGCCCTGGTGCTGCAGGCCCAGCGGACCGTGGCCGGGATGATCGCCTCGGGCGGCATCGCCGCTCACTGGATGACGGTCTTCGATACACTGATGATGTCCATTCGCCGGGGCGTGTTCCGTCTCCAGTTCAACGAGGATGCCCTGATGATCGGGCCGGACCTGGGATGGGCTTATCTGCTGCTGAAGATGCTCTACAGCCAGCAGTTCGGGCGATCCGCCAGGATTGTAAAGGTGGGCCGCACATTCGTGGATCCTTCGGTCCAGGGAGAGACCACGACCCTCCCCAACGGGGAGGTCGTCCCCGGCCGCCTCATCCATTCCGACCCGGACATCCTGGCGGACGGGACCAGCTCCGAGCGGCGCGCCAATGACGTGCGACTCACGCAGCTGCCGGCCAACGGCTACAACATCTACTGGTCGGTGGAGGTCGAGAACGTCGGTGACAGCCACTTCCGCGGGTACGTGCGGGCCCTGCCGCACACCGGGTATGGCGAGCCGATTGATCTGAACTCAGATCCCGTGGAGCTGGCCCCCGGCGAGCGGCGGACCTACAAGATCGAGGTCACCATTGACCAGGACGACAACGCGGCCACGGCCTATGGACCCGACGGGGTTACCCGCAACGAGACGATCGCCGATGCATCCGAACGGAGGGGGCGCCTCCACCGCAACGTTCCGGTCGCCGAGGGGATCTTTCTCGTGACGGAGACCGACGTGCCTGAGATCGCGCACGCGGTCGGGGTGGGCGCGTTCGATCCCATGGCGCTGGCCGAGGTGGCGCGGGACCCGCGCCGCAGGGCGGAGCTTCTCCAGGTTGCCGGGCGCCTGATCGCGGACCATCGCTTCTCAGAATTGGCCGCCTTCGCGCTGTCCCGGCCTCTCGGGGTGAGGGTCCAGCTTCGGGCCGACCAGGAGCCGGAGGATCTGATCCGCTCCATCGCGGACTGGAACCGGCCGACCGATCTGCGGCATCAGCATGGGATCTCGCACCTCATCGTGGAGAGCCCGGAGCTCATGGACCTGGTGCGGGAGATCCGCAATCGGCGTCGGGGGCGGTCGCTGGCGAACCTGACACCGGACGATGAGGCCCGCCTCTACGAGGATCTGATCGATTCCTGGAGATCGGGCAGGCCCACCGCGGCGGAGCGGCTCCGGCGGCTTCTGCGGGAGGCGCAGGCGCAGGGGCTGAAGGTGATCCTGCAGATCAACGCGGACGATGCCATCTCGACGCCGGCCCCGGTTCCCGTTCCCGGAGGGGCTCCCGCAAGACGGGGCCTCCCCGACCCGCGCGGCGTGCAGGAATTCTTCTCGATCCTGAAGACGGTGACCGAGCTCGAGCCCTTCGGGCTGGACAAGATCCACTCCACCCTGATTGCAAATTCGGGCAGTCTCCAGCAGCCGGAGCTGCTGCGGCTCGTGCGCCTTTACGCGAACGCTCAGACGCCCCTGACCCTTCTGGGGACGAGCGGGCTTCAGCGCGAAATCGGCGGGCTGGATGTGAATCAGGCCCATGACCTCACCGGGCTTGCGAATCCGGCTGACGTGGCGACTGCGCTCAGAGGGGCACAGGAGCGGGAGCTGCCTCAGGCCAGGCACAAGGAGCGCCCCCTTGGGGTGGCGGTGCTGTCGCAGGCTCAGCTCAAGCTCAGCAGGGCCCGCCCCTCCCCGGATGCCGGGCAGCTCGTCGAGATTCTGATCGGGCGGCCCCGGCAGGCGACATCGGATGGCCGGCGGCCAGCCCCCGAGGGGATCGCCGATGCGCAATGGCTTGCGGAGCAGATCGTCGAGCCCCGTCCTTCCCTGCTGGCGCTGAACGGCCTGCTCGTGGATGCGCTGGATCTGAAGAAGCTCGTCCCCTTCTTCACGGGCCACTTGAGCACGGTGGCGGAGCGGATTGCACCCGATCCGACGCGCGGATTCTACTTCCGCTATTGGGACATGGACGAGGACCGGGAGGAGCCGTACGCCGCGGAATTTCCGTTCTTCACCAACCAGTTTGATCTGCGCCAGCCCCTGAGGGTGGTGGAGACCGGTCTTGCGGCAGGCCCCCATTCGCTCCGCGTGGAGCTTGTCCCGATGGCCGGCCTGCCGCGGCTGCCTTCGGAGTCTCAGCCGGGATCCCTGCCGCTCGTCGAGCTGCACGGGCAGCCCGGCTTTTGGGTGCTCAACCCGGGCGCCAACGCGGTCTCCTGGGTGCCGGTGGCCGGCCGGCAGCTCCGCTTCGGCGAGGGAGCGCCTGTCCGCTGGAACGTGGCCGGCAGGAATCGCCTGATGGAAGAGCACCGCACGATCCAGTTCGGGGAGACAGGACCGGTCCTTCATCTGGGGCGCAACCGCCTAAGGACTCACCTGGTGCTCTGGGTGGATCACGGGGATGCGGTCGCCGCGGTGGCAGGGGCGGCGGCAGTTGCGGCACCCCTGGTCCCGCCGCAGGAGATTGACCAGACGAGGCTTGCCCGGTTGAACATCGGCGGGGCGCAGGTGACGGTCGGGATGGATCGGATCCACGGCCGGGTTCAGATCCAGGTGGATACCCAGAGCATGGACTTGTGGGAGCTGGTGGATCAGAAGGCGGTCTCCCGATGGTACGGGAGGGTGGAGATCCCAGCGGGTGGAGGCACCGTGGAGCTGACCACCCAGCTCAACCGCCGCGTTCCGATTATTCCGACGGTTCGCCCTGCCGGCGTCATTTCGCCGGACGTTGCAACGGATGTCCCGATCCGGGCGCGCGACACCACGGCGGAGCAGGTGATCGGCTACGACCGCCGCCCGGAGGGAACCGCGGAGAGACTGGCCGATGGAACCCTGGCGGTGGCCGCCGGGGCGGCCGCCGTCCGGGCGGTGGGCATGGCCGGCAGGACCTATGAGAAGGCGGCGACAGAGGCCCGCTCCGATCACCGGTCGGATCTCACGCCGAAGCCGGTGAACTGGTGGGGCTGGAAGGGCCGTCTGATGGGCTTCGCCTGGATCACCGCGCTCACCGGTTTCTTCCTGTTCGTGCTGGCCGGCTTTCCCGTGACCGGCACCTTCATGACGGTAGGCATGGCGGTCCTCTTCACCGCCCTCCAATGGGCCGCGGTCGGCATCGGGGCTCTCTTTGTTGTCCGCCTGCTGGTGGAGGGGAAGCGGATCCTCTGGCCGGAGCCGGGGGATTCAACCGCCTGGGGCGGGTGGAAAGGGCGTGGGGTTCGGCTGGGCCTGTTGGTTGCCTCCACGGCGCTGGTCCTCACCGGCGTGGCGACCCTCTTCCTGAATCTGCCCGCGGTGCAGGCGTTTGTTCTTGGGCTCCCCGCCTGGGCGGCGGCCTTGGAGATTCCGGTGCTGGGGCCTGTTCTGGCGAAGGTCACAGCCGCTCTGGCTGCCCATCCGACCTGGGCGACCGCCGCCAAGTTCCTCTTCTGGATCTTCGTGGTCGGGCCTCTCGTGATCCGCTGGATCGTGGACGGCGTGGGGGCCCTCTTTCCTCACGCAGGCAATCAGGTGGCGAAGCTCTCCAAGCTTCCCGATCCGCTCCTCAAGCGGCTGTCCCCTCGGATCGGCGAGCCGATCCGGGACGCGCTGGCCTGGCTGGTGGGGGCGCCCCCGCTGTGGGCCGGCTACTGGCTCAAGCGGGTTTCCAACCTCGGCCGGTGGGTCGGGCGGATCATCCTGATCACGGCGCTCTTTGCCGTGCCGGTCTCTTGGAATTGGCTGCCTGCGGAGGTGCTTAAGGGGATCGCCGCAGCGGCCAAGATCGAGGCGGCCGCCGGGGCGTTGCCGGTCGTCCAGATGGGAATCGGCCAATTCTTATTCTGGTATCTCCCTCAGTGGGTGGCGACCCTGCCGGTCACCCACCCGCTGGTCTGGGGGACCGTTGCATCGGTGCTGGGTCTGTTGGGGATCCGGTATCTGGGGTCGGTGGTTTGGCGCAGGAGCATCCAGGAGGCCGATGTTCAGGAGATCGAGTCCCGGACAGAGTACATCCGCCA
This sequence comes from uncultured Planctomycetia bacterium, assembly GCA_964372955.1. GTDB lineage: Bacteria > Omnitrophota > Gorgyraeia > 1-14-0-20-64-10 > 1-14-0-20-64-10 > CAYJTC01. The sequence goes on from CAYJTC010000014.1 coordinate 5,764, forward strand.
GCACAAGGATGAATTCACCAAGCCGCGCTGGTTCGACGAGTTCCTTCGGGGCCCGTTCCTGCGGACGCTCACCGCAATCGGGGTTCTGGTCACCCTGGCATTGGTCTTCCCCGCCTGGTTCGCCGGTGCGGCAGGAATCCCGACGGTCCTGGAGGCGCTGAAGCTCTTCGTCGCCTTCCAGGCGCTGAGGGCGTTCAGCGGCTTCATGGCAGGCGGCCGGCTGGAGACGATCGGCTTCGGAGCGGTTTTCTGGCTGACGTTGATGATCGGGGGGCTCTCCTGGCCGGTGCTGGTCGGGGCGGTCCTGCTGGCGACGCTGACCGGGGCGGTGGTGCATGGGCTTAAAACCTACCTCTTCATGTGGCTGGATCCGAACGACGAGCTGGGGGACCGGATCGACCGGAACAACTGGCGGCTGATCCACACCGGGCTCACGCTGCTCTGGGCGGGCGCTCTGGCCTGGTGGCCCCTGCGGGCCATCGTGATGGCGGCCGAGAACCCGGCCACCGTGCTGGTACCGGCGCTGACCGGCCTGTTCGGAAAGTTCGGCCCGGCGATCGCTACCCTTATCAGCCCTCCGGTTCTCTCCGTCCTGGCCGGGATCGCCGGGGTGGGCCTGATCCTTCAGTACGTTCCGGCCCTGCGCATGAAGATCTGGGACCCGATCTACCACCGGGTGGTTGGATTCCTGCCCGACTGGATGAGCGGGATCTCCCGGCTGCGGACACCGCCGGCCACCGAGGAGGAGGAGAGGCTTCCGGAAGGTCTGGCGGAGGCGGTCCGCAACTGGATGCGCAACGGCACCCGCGAGGGGATTACCCGGGAGGAGGTCGAGTACGTCCGCACGGCGGCGATCGACCGCGCCAACAAGACCCTGGCGAAATTCTGGAAGCACCTGCCCAGCGCGCAGAATTACTCCCGGACGGCCCTCACCTGGGACCTGGGCCTGCCGACCATTGACACCTTCATCGCGCAGGGGAGGACCAAGTTCGCGGAGGACCTGGTCAACGGCCACGCCATCCAGCTCCAGGAGGCCCGCCTCGTGGGATCCATGGACATGGGAGCGGAGGCGATGGAGGGGCTCACCCCGCTTTCCATCCAGGATATCCTGCGGCGGATGGAGCAGTCCGGCCAGCGGGTGGTCACCACCAACATCTCGGTGGCCCCGGAGGGCAGCCCGGGTTACTTCGCGCCCCGCTACCACTACTTCTACGGCGGCCTGGGGGTGGTGGTCTTCCCGATCCTCTGGGGCTCGCAGAAGCTGCAGTACACGCTGGCCATGACCTTCCGGTGGGGGCGCGGCTGGGAGGTGCCCTACGACGTCATGGTCCTCTACGGCTCCGGGATCCACTCCAACATGGAGAACAATCCGGAGGCCTTCATCAGCCGGGTCATGGGCCGCTGGCTGGAGGGGCACAAGGACCTGGTGGCCAAGATGGTGGGCGGCCAGCTCTTCGCCCTGGACCCCAACGCCTTGAAGCCCCGGGACGTGATGCGGGTCTGGCGCGGCGGAACGGAGGTGGTGGAAGAGCTGGAGAAGTGGAAGAAGGACGACCCGTTTTCCATGGCCCTGCTCAACTACCTCACCGAGGAGGATGACCAGAGCTACGACATCAACATCTTCGACCCGGCCGTCCCGACGCGGCTCAATCCGGTTGCCTACGACCCGGACGACCTGGGGGACTTCAAGATCACAAACCTGGACTCCGGGCAGTGGCTGATCCGGCCGCTGAAGCCGGAGGCCCTGTATCTCTATCCGCCCATCCAGTTCAAGGTGAAGGATGGCCAGCTCGTCCGCGCCGGGGTGGGCAAGTGGAACATGCAGTACCGCGATGACGACGATGACCGCAACATCGGCAGCATGAGCAAGGCCCATGCGCTGACCGCGCTCCTTGGGAACCTGCTCAAGCGCTACGAGCTGGTGCCGGAATTCCGGCGGTTCCATGAGGACCCGGAGATCCGGTGGTACCTCAAGCCCCTGTGGAAGAAGTACCATCCGGAGATCGACAAGGGCAAGGTCAAGGAAAAGGCGGAGGATCTTGAGGAGCAGCAGTGGCGGGCCGGCCAGCAGGCCTACGTGCAGATCGCCGAGCATTACGGGGCTGACGGCCGCTGGCGGGGGCCCGATGCGGCGGGGCTGGAGGAGCGTCTGTACGAGGATCTGGGGCCTGGGATGGGCCATAAGCCGTACGAGTCTCTGCGCGGCCGGTTCTTCCAGGCCGGCTACAAGGTGGTGGATTTCATCACCGGGAAGTGGTGGGCCAACGCCTCCAGCTTCGAGGAGCTGTTCGGGCGGGAGGGGCTCAAGACGAAGCGCCAGCTCGAGGACCGCGGGAAGGCATTCTGGCGGCGGGATTTCTTACTCTCGCTCCCGTACCTCCTGGGAGGGCCCTTCTTCTTGGGGGCGATTGGCTTGACCATCGCATCAGTGTTCGGCTGGTTCAGCGCCCCTCTCTGGGTGGTGGTGCTTGCGGCAGCCCTCTCCCGCTGGGTCCTGGAGCCGGCGTGGCGATCGGTGCACTCCCTCAGCTACTTCGCCTGGAGGAAGCATCCGATCTCCGCCGGGCTTCACGCCTCCTACGACCCGGTCCACGTCCTGCGCCTGACCCGGATGGCTACGGGCGAGAAGCTGCCTCCGCTCCGGGGCACGTACGCCGACGGTCAGGGCTACGACTTCACCCGGGACACCGCCTACGAGCAGATGCGCGAGGAAGGGCGTCAGCATCTGCTGAGACAGGTGAATTGGATCCCGGGCATGCCGCGGCCGCAGGAGGGGGACCGGGTCACCCTGCAGGAGCTTGTGACCGCCTATGCCAGAACCTTGAGCAGGGAGCAGCGGGATGAGGCAAGGAACAAGCCGACCTTCTTCTGGGTTCCCGGCTGGCAGTTGAGTGGGCTGGACCACTGGTGGAATCCCCTGCGGCTCCTCGAGGGCTGGTCCCAGACCTTCGCGCGGCGGATCCGGCGGGAGATCGAGGCGGCCGGCTGGAGGCCGGGGACCCGGGAGTTCCTGGCGGTTCAGCGGGCGATCCTGTACACGATCCGTTATGAGCATCTGGCGGTGGGCAACGACGAGGCCCGGTACCTTTACGCCGGCAGCTCCTCGCCGGACGTCCAGACCCGCGGCGAGCGGAACCTCCGCTCGGAGCTCTGGAGGGAGTCGCCGCAGGGCCTGCGGCTGTTCCGGGTGATGGAAGTGCACGGCGTCATGGAGATGGACGGCGACATCGAGAAACGCGGGGGCTATGCCCGGGAGTGGTCCTGGCTGCCGCCCAACGTGGAGCCGGTCCGGATCACCTCCCGGACGGCTGAGGAGATGGCGAAGGCCGACAACGAAAAGGAGCAGGAGTACTGGATCGCTTTCCACGGCAGGAAGCTCAAGCCGCGTGTGGATGGCGCGCGCGTGAAGATCGCATTTGAGCGAATCGGGCAGGCACTGCCCGCGCCGGTTCGGGAGGCTCTTCAGCGTGACTATGTGCAGGGAAAGGTCTTCTATGAGGAGCAGTTGAGGAAGCAGAACCTGCCGGTGGGCGGCGAATTCAGCTGGGACAACGTCACCCTGGCTGCCAGCGCACCGTGGGAGGGGGATCGGGCCGGGCGGAGCCGTAACCGGGAGCTCTTCGGCAGCACCCACCTCCAGCCGGACACCGACTCGGTGGTGCGCGTGGCCGCCCAGGCCAGCCAGGAGGCGTTCCGGCAGGCTAAGCTGCCTGGGTGGTTGAGGTGGCTGAAGTGGACGGCAAGCCAGGACCTCCGCTACGGCGGCATGATGAAGCTGGGTCCGGACGTGCGGCACCTCGGGGGTTTCTTCGGGGGCCTGGTTGGCCTCCTGGCGGCGGGTGTCGGCGTGGCGCTGCAGAAGTTCGGCCTCCTGGCTCTTGTGGGTATCTCCCTGCCGACCGGCCTGGGGTTGGTGGGCCTGTTCGTGGGCTTGTTCGTGGCCGGTTTTGCGCTGGATTACGTGCTGTACCAGATCGCCCATTGGCTCGATCAACTGGGAGTCATCGGCCGGTTCGTCAACCGGGCGGCTGGAGCGCTCCTCTCTCTGGGCATCGGGGCGCTGCTGATCATGGGGGTAGTCGGCCTCATCACCGTCAATGGCCTCATCGCGAGCGGGCCGGCCCTGGCGGTGGGTGCGATCGTGCTGATTGCGATTGCGTGGGTTTCGATCAAGGCGGCCCTTGCGGCGATCTTCACCTACCGGTGGGATGAAAAAACCCACCAGGGCTGGCGCGGGGAGGGGATCCGGGCCTTGAGTCTCATCCCGGGCCTGCTGCTTCAGTATCCGGTGGTCAAGTGGCCCTACGGTGGTGTCGTCTCGGTTGTCCGGACGCTGAAGGGCGCGGCGGTCGGATTGGGCGGAGTTGCGGCGGTGGCCGTGGCGATCCTGCTGGGGGTCACATCGCCGCCGGTGCTTTTGGTCGCCTTTATCCTCGGCGCCTACCTGGGCCGGCTCGTCAGACGCTATCTGCCGGAGGATGTCCCCTGGTCGTGGGATGCGTACCTGGTGAGCCGCTGGCGGCGGATTCCTCTTTCCAGCTTCCTGGGATTGGTGGATCATCTCGAGCATCCGCTGGTGGCGAAGACCGCGCTGGCGGCGGGCAAGTTCCATGGGGGCGGTCGGGCCTGGACCCGGCGCTACACCAAGCTGGACGCCACCCCGGTCCCGGCCCTGGTCGCGATCATGAAGGAGCATGAGCCGAGCTGGACGCGGGTGCTGACCGGCCTGAACCTCATCCGGACGCTGGCCCGGATGTTCGGGCTCGGGACCGCGGAGGACTCGGTGGCGACGGTCGAGCTGTCGCTGGAGGGCAAGGGGGAGCCGGCCCTGCCGGCGCAGGGCTTCATGAACCTGGACGACGAGCAGGCCCGGTACGAGGAGAACCGGGACGACTGGGGCTCTGTCAGCCGCGCCCTTCAGTTCGCCAAGGGGGCTGGGATCTGGCTCTCCATCCAGCGCCTGCAGGAGGGCCGCGCGGCCGGGAGATTGGTGAATGACGTGATGGGGCTTCCACCGGAGGAGCGGGCGAAGATCCTGGCCTCGCTGGCTTATTTCCTGGATCAGTACGACCAGGCCGACACCGGCAGCCGCAAGGGGGCCGGCGTTTACGCCTATCTCTTCACCTCCTTCACCGCGCATCAGCTCGCGATGAAGCTGGTCGGCATCCTGGCCCCGGGAGAGCGGCTGGCGCTGAGCCGGTTCCTCGTCAACATGGTGCGGGATCAGGCGCTCGAAGGCGCGCTGGCCCGGCAGATCTTCCAGATGAACCGGGAGCAACCGGGTAATCCGCTGTACGGCAGGGGCTGGGACGTTTTCGACGCAGCCGCTCGGACGGGGAAAGGCACTGTGGCCCATCCGGACGGCACCCTGGGGAACCTCGCCATCCTGGAGCTCCTTTTCGATGATCAGGGCGGATGGGCGGTGGACCCGCGCATCGCCGTCGGCGCCGCCAAGTCCGCCCGGGAGTTTGGGCTGCGGGCGCTCGAAGGGATCAGCGAGGTGGTGGATCTGACCACCGTCTTTTCCAGAATTGTGGAAGGGTTCTTCAACAAGCAGGACCTGTGGGCGGTCCAGAGTGTGGCCCGCCTGAGGCCGGTGGTGGATCATCTGGTGAAGATGGGGAAGCACCGGGTCCTGCGCACCCGCGCCGACTTGCTGAAGGAGCTGCAGGTCACCCGCTCCCTGCCGCCGGGGTCCGCCCGCGGCAAGAAGCAGGTGATCGCGGAGCGCGAGCGGGGTCGGGAAAGACGGCGGAGCCGCCGGCAGGCCTGGCTGGCCCAGCATCCTCCCGCCCCGGCAGCGCCCACCGCGGTTCCTGCGCCTGGCGCGGCTGCTGCGCCCGCAACTGCGGCGCCCGCGCCGGCGGATCTCAGCACCGACGCCGGCCAGGCCTGGCTTCGCGATCGGCTCAGAGCGAACGGCGTGAATGTGGATGGCGCCGGCCGGATCACGATCGTCACGAGGAATGGCGCCATCACCACCGGGAACAACCAGCCTTACACGTTTGACCCGGAGCGGGATCTGTTTCAGACGCGGGAGCACGCCGGTATCTTCAAGCCGAACGCCGGCATCCGGATTGAGGGAGATCTCACCATTGACCCCGGCGTCCTCGTGCTGGACAGGGTTCTGCTCCGCAACGCCGAGGTGCTGGCCGATCTGCCCCCGGATGCCCCGCCTCGTCCCACGGTCCTCGAGCCCGACGCCCAGGTGATGGACAGCTCCCTGGTGGGCTGCTGGTGCGCCGGCACGGTCCGGAACTCCCGGCTCATCCGCCGGGCGGTCGCTCCCGGCGAGGTCATCCAGGGTGAGACCCCAGACACCCGGCGGGCGCGACTGGCCCTGCTGGTGGACAACCCCGGTGACTTCGCACCTGTGATGGCTACCTCTCGCGAACGACCGGACACCGGTCGCTGGGCCCTCTCGAGGGCCGTGCGGGGAGAAGCCATCGAGCTGTTCAACAGGCACCTCCGTCGCAACCCGGATCCCGCCAGCGGCAAATCGCACCTGCCGGCCGATGCCTATGAGCTGGCCAGGCAGCAGATGCGCTACCGGATCCTGGAGAGCCCCATCTCCCTTGGCATGGGGAACGAGGAATGGTATGAGATCGCCTTCCGGATCATCCAGAAGTACTACGCGCCACCGTTCCTCCAGAACGCCGTCGATCCGTTCGCCGCGGAGAAGAGGAGCTGGGAACGCCGGCAGGTCCGGGCATTCGTCCAGGATCTTCTGGCGAAGGTCCGGGCGCTGGATCCCGCGGACCGACGGGCTGCGGAAACGCTTCTCGACGAGCTCTCCCAGACCGCCGCGGAGGCCAACCTGCTGGACAAGCAGTCCGCGGGCGCTGTGGCTGTCTTCGGACAGCGGGGCTTCTTCAAGCAGTTCAAGCGGAACATGCGGACGGTGGTCTCCAGGAAGCCCTGGGTGGATGGCCGCAGGGAGCTGAAGCGGCTCGTGCTGGACAAGCCGGCGGGTCTGTTCGTCTATCTGACCGACAACGTGGAGGAGGCGGAGGCGGACGCGGCGATGTGGGAGCTGCTCATGAAACTCGGGCACCGGGTGATCGTGGCGGCCAAGTCCGGGCCGGCCCGGGGGGACGCTACGGCCATGGACGTGCAGAACATCGTGGACGGCTGGACGGCGGCGGACGGCACGGCGGTGCCTCCCAACCCGATCCTGCAACAGATGCAGGCGCAGGGCCGGTTCCAGGTGATCGGAAGCGGCAGCCACACCTACGGCACGCTGCTGGACAAGGCGACTCCCCAATTCATCAGCGCCCTCACCGACCCCGCTCTCATCGCCGTGATCGGCAAGGGGCAGGGGAACCTCTACACCACCGTGGCCCGCAACCCGCTCAAGTTCACCTACGTGGCCCTGTTGCTCTCCAAAGGGATCGACGCGGGCACGGTGACCGGCGTCAAGAGCCCGTACGAATTCGTGTCGGCAATCGCCGTGGTGCCTCCCGGTCAGCGTGCCTCCGAGTTCGACATCACCGGCGAGTACGGTTTCGACGAGTCGAAATCGCTCAGGACGCTCGTCAAGAGGAACCGCAAGGACGGGACTTACGCTAGAATGTTCCAGCCGGGCGGTGGACAGCAGCCGCCCCCTGCTGCGCCGCCTACGCCGCCAGCCGCCCCCGCCACCGGCATGGAAGAGGGGACGCTCGACGCCGTGATCGAGCAAGGGCCCTTTCAGGGCACGTTCGTCGCCTATCGCACTCGCCCCGGCGCTGAGCGGGAGAGGGTGGCTTGGATCTACTACCGGCAGGAGGAAGAGGGCCGTCACCTGGTTATCCAATGGCAGTCGCAGATTCCTGAGCTGGCCCGGACCGGTTTCGCCACCCGGCTGTTTCTGGAGCTGCTCAGGCGTTTTCCCAAAGCCGAAACCTTGAGTTTCCGAACAGGCGAGCTCTGGGACGGAGCCGGCGGAGATTTCGGCCTCGGCCAGCGGACCCTGGAGGAACCGATGCAGCGGCGGAGTGTCCTCACCGAGCCCGAGGAGGGGCAGGGCGGCGTCCGCCGCTGGCGGATTGACCGCGGGGCGCTGGCCGCCCAGCCGGAGGGCTGGCCGCCCGCTGCCCCCTCCACCGGCATGGAGGAGGTGGAAATTCTGCACCCACGGCGGGTCCAGCAGTACGATCTCCGGCAGGGAGGCATGCTTTGGGATCTTCATGGAACGCTCTGGACAGGATATCCTCAGGACCTGGAGGTCGACATGTTTGCAGAAGCCCTGGGTATCCAAGGGGAAGACAGAAAGAAAGCGTTAGGGATTTCTCTCAGGAGAACCTCCGGGATGAATTTTAAAGTACGTATGGCGTTAGCGCGTCGTCAGGGATGGCATATCCCAGAAACGTTTGAGCAAGACAAGGGATTTGTCGAGCGATTCAGAACGGCATTTGATCGGCGCGTTGAAGAACAAAACCTCGCGAATGCCGATCAATACCTGGTCGCCGGCGCTGCGCAGTTGCTTTCCCAGTTGAAAGAGAGCGGCCTCCATCTGGCCATCTCGACCGGTGGACCTGCCAGACAAAGGGAGAAGATCGTTGATGCTTTAGGGCTGGGAATCCTGTTTGACAATTTTTACGGAGGCGGGCAAAAGCAGCAAGCTATTTCAGAGGCGTTGCAGGCGTGGAAACTCCAGCCTCATCAGGTTGCTTTTGTGGGGGATAGCCTGCATGACGTTCGGATAGCCCGAAAAAGCGGGGTTCTGTCCATCGCGTTTGCCGCTTCGTCGGATGAACGACTGGAATTTATAGGGCGTTCATCCGGAAACCAGCCGGATATCATCATCAATGGAAACTATTTGGCGCCGGAGCGCCTTCTAGAGGCGCTTCATCTTTCTAAGGCGACGGTCACCGCTTTGACCGGCTCTGTCACCGAGACCAAGAGTGACTTGGAAGAAACGAAGGGCCGGATGGCGCAGTTTTTGAGCGGGCTCCGGGAGGAGGCGCCGCAGTTGATCCCGGTGGTGATCGGGGCGGAGCTGGAGGCGAAGCATCCGGAGGTGCGGGTGCTCAAGGACAAGGGCCTGCCGGTGCTATTCGCAGCGGGGCTGCAGGAGCATGAGGTGGTGATTGAGCTCGTCACCCGGTGGGATGCGCGGGCGGCGGTGGTCGCCGGGATGGAACAGGAGGCGGGCCGGTACATCGCCATCCTGTCGGCGGCGGGGATCGAGGGCCGGGCGGTGACGCCGGGGCAGGGAAATCTCCTCCTGGAGATCCTGGCGCAGGCGGCCGGATTGGAGCAGTCGGCGATCGCGGCCCGGAGTGGAGTGGGGGAGCTCCTGGACGACGCCACGGTGCTGGGAGGCCAACTGTAATGAGGCGGTTCCTATCGGCATTCATTGCTTTCGTCTTCACGCTCTGTAGCATCGCCCCGGTTTCCCTGGCGGGGCAGGAGCTGCGGAATCAAGGTCCCGCCTCGCCCGAGGTCCGGGGCGGACTGGAGGAGGTGCTTCGGGCAGAGGCCAGGCCGGCGGCGGCCGGCATTGAAGAGGGTTTCCCCAACCATATTGAGCCCGGGGCGTCCATAGAAAACAGCAGCCTGGTCTCTTCGTGGGTATCCACCCAAGCCACTGTCCGAAACTCACGGCTTTCCTATTTCCTGGTCGCTCCAGGTGAAAGGGTTGAGGGAGCCACCCCGGAAAACCGCCTGGACCGGCTGGCGAAGGTGGTGGAGGATCCTCAGAGGTTCGTTCCCGGTGTGTTTCGGGTGCATGAGCGTGATCTCGGAAACCAGTTGGGGATCAAGGACTTCATCCGCGGCGAGGTGTTTGGAATGTACGACGGCAAGATCGAGGACTTGGATGAGCGCCGGATGGCCAAACGGAGATTCGGGCAGCTTCTGGATGGGCCGCTGGCGATGTGGCTGACCAATGAGGAGCTGTACCGCTTTGCCTTTGTCGAGATGCAGCGTCTCCGAAACGGGGAGGATCCTTTCCTCAGAGACAAAGGGATCCACTGGCAGACGGGAAAAAGGGAGGGGGATCGGGAGGCGGTCTGGCAGTTCTCCAGCAATCTGGTTTCTGAAGCTCAGGTGGTCAACGTCGGCGACCCCAGGGCAGTCCGGGAGCTTTTGGAGAAGCTGACCCTCTGGGTTACCCTGGCGAATTTCCTGGATCGGCAGTCGGTGAAGGCCAGGGAGGTGTTCGGCCGGCCGGGATTCTTTGACAACTTCGAGCGGAACTTAAGGCAGGCGGTCAGACCTTTCGAGGAGCTTCCCAAAAACCAGAGGATTGACCGGCGCCCCGACTGGATGGCCTTGGCTTTGGACAGCGTGCCGGCCACCTTCCTGTATCTGCCGGATAACGTGGAAGAGGCCGAAGTGGATGCGGCGATGTGGGTTCTCCTGGCCCGTCTGGGGCATACCGTGGTGATCGGAGCCAGGGCCGGTGCCGCCCGAGGAGACGCGACCGTCCGGGACATCGATTTCATCCTCTCCTCGCACGCGATCCTTCAGCAGCTCCGGGATGCCGGGAAGGTTCGGCTGATCACCACCAATGACATGGGAAGCCAAACCTACGGGATCCTGCTCGACCGTGCTACCGATGAGTTCCTGGATGTCCTGACCGGTCCCGACCTCCGGGCGGTGGTGATGAAGGGGAAGGGTAACCTGTACACGACCATCACACGGAATGCCATGAAGGTCCCCGTGGTCTCGATGCTCCTTTCCGAAGGGATGGATGCCACCCGGGTCACCGGGGTCACCGATGCCATGGCACAGAAGCCGGAGGAGAGGAAGGCGGTTCCGGTGATTGCTGTGATCCCGGCAGGACGCTCCATCCTGAAGCCCGATCCGAGTACGCCGGGCCAATTCCATGGAAGCTTAAAGCAGCTCGTGGAGCAAGAGGAAGATCTGAACCGCAAGGCCGAGGAGAGTGAGAACCATTCGGCTCTGGTCAGGATCTTCGGCAACGATCTGAGGAGGGCGGAGGCGGCGATCCGGGACTGGATGCGCCGGGGCCGTCTCTCCTTCCGGCAGGCGGTGATGGGCCGCCTTCATGAGATTCCGCTGAGGATGTTCTTGGATGAGGGGGCAGAGGCCTACGTCAAGAGGCAGCTGGAGCTGGAGCGTCCAGACATGGTCTCCTTTGGCGGAGGCACCTCCGCCAAGATCAACCAGGAGTCTCTCAGGCGCCGCGAGCTGACCCGGGGTTGGCATACCGTCTCGATCACCAGCGGAGCGGACAACGGGGGCAGGACCCAGCAGATCTACCAGGCGCTCATACCCTATTTTGGGCACACCTACTCCGGCGGGGACATCACCGCTGCCTTTAAGGGGATGTTCTCGGACGAGGTTCAGAGCCTGCTGCTGGAGATGGATCGTCACAAGGAAACATGGGCCAAAGGGCAGTTCTGGCAGGAGAGGAACGTGCCCCCGACCTTCACCGCACGGACGGAGCATCTCTTGGCCGAGTTTGCCAAGGATCCCCAGCGGCTGGCCAACACGCCGAACTTCGTCCAACTGGCGGTGGAGCTGTTGAACCTGGCTTCCTGGGCCGATCGCGCCTTTGTGGACGTTCAGTTGAGCGGCACCCAGGAGCGATACCTGGATCTGGCCAGCGTCCGGCACAACGCCTTGAACGCCGTGATGGCCGCCGTGGGTGCATACGACCGTCAGCGAAAGAGCATCGATCCCGACCGGTTTCGAGTGGGCCTCTATCTTCTCTGGCGGGCCTTCGGGCTCTCCCACAGGGTTCTGACCAATTCCCTGGACCCCCAGGAGCTTTACGTCAGCTGGATGGATGATGCCGGAAATGTTGTCTGGGATTCGACGAGGGTCTTCGAGACCCCGGCGCAGGTCGGGGGCTCCTCCCTTCTTCACGTCAGCGATCGGGGACAGGTTGCGGTTTCTCTTGCCCCCGATTCGGCGAAATTGCTTCCCGGTGGGGGGATCGCCCGGATCGGAGGGATTGGATTCCTGGATCCCTTCAGGGTCAATCCAGCGGAGCCTGTGTTGAGTGAGCCGCAGGCCTTCGGGGATGTCATTCAGGCAATCGAGCATGCCAAGCCAGGGGCCCTGGTAGCCTTTGGGCCCACGAGCTTTGTCGTCAGCCTGACGCCGACGGTGCTGGGTGAGACGGTAGGCGCTCTTGCCGCAAGACCGGATCTGGCGTCGGTCATGGTCATGAACATCACCCGAAACAGCGAGACCCTGAACGCTTCCATCTCCGACTACGTCCGACTGTGGGAGATGGTCACCGGCAGAACATTTGAGCAGACGGTCAAATATCTGATTGTGAATACCAAGCAGCCTCAGCCCCTGGCAGCCGAGTGGGCCAGGAGGTTGGCCGAGACCGCTGGAACGCCAGGACAGCCGAACTACCCCCAGGCGCTCGAGGGCTTCGACCCTCAGACGAATCCGCAGGTGCAGCAGGCTTTGGAGAATCTGCGTCAGAGCGGGGTACAGGATCCGGAGCGAGAGCTCAGGATTGCCCTGGTCCTGGCTGACCACGGGGATTCCGCCAGCACCTACAAGGAACGAGGAGCGGTTCCTCCACCCACTCTGGGGGAGGTGAACGACCTGGTGGAGCGGGGAGTGACGGTGATCCGGGCGGAGCTCGTTGCTCCTTGGGCGGAGAGGTACATCCCCGGCAAGGGAAGGCGCAAAGGGCCCGGAACTTCTCACGACCAGGATCTCCTGGCCCTGGCCTATGAGTGGATCTGGCGCAGGCAGCAGCATCGTTTGGAACTGCAGAGACTCGGCTTAAAGGCCGGCAAGGAGGGTGGCCTTTACAACCTTTCTTCCGCTGGCATGGAGGAAGTGTCACCCGCCGGCATGGAAGAGGTGTCACCCGCCGGCGTGGAGGAGGCCGCAGTCCGCTCCGCGATGCAGGAGCTGGTGGGGACAGACCTCATCCGCGGCCAGCGCTGGCCGGCGGGCGTGCCGGAGATGCTGGGGCTGACGCCGGAGAAGATCGTCGCTGGATTCGCGCGGACCTGGGCGGCCAGGATGCAGGCCGACGGCGTGGAGATCCGGGACCCCAAGGCGGTGCGGGCGTACATGCTCCGGAAGGTGATCCCCTGGCGGATCGTCGTGGCTGCGGGGCGGGGAACAAGGGTTTCCCCCGCTTCCCTGACCCGCAAGCCGGTGGTCCGTGCGGACGGGGTCAGCACGGCCATCGCACAGACGCGCGAGCCGTTCCAGTGGGGCGGCACGAAGGATGCGGTGGTCGTGGATGCGACGATCGCCTACCAGCTTCTGCGGGAAAGGGTAGAGGTGCCTGAGGCCGACCGGGCCGAGATGGCCTCTCGGCTGGATGCCACCCTGGCCAGCGTTGCGGACGACCTTCAACGGCAGGCCCGGTACCGGGCCGCCGCGGGGCGGATCCTGGATCTGCGCCGGCCGGTGTCGGAGCTGGTCCGCCACGGCTGGCAATGGACCGCCGACCCTCGCCAGCGAGGCGATGTCGCGCAGATGCTCCGCGGGCTGGAAAGGATGCTGGGCAGGGCCCTCTCCGGCGAGGCCTCAGTCTGGACGGAGTACATCTGGGACGGGCTCTCCAACGAGGCCCTGCGTTACCTCGCAGACCAACCGGACCGGTTCCTGGATCCGGCCCGGGTTGCCGACGTTCTGGGGGGTCAGGCCATCGTCATCGTGGGTGTGCCCGAGGGGATCGGAGGGAGCTTGGGGAAGGCGATTCAACGGTTGAAGGAGATGGGCCGGCTTGAGGAGCATGACTACGTCATGCCGATCTATTCCGACTACGCCACCGCCACACTGCCGGAGCTGCCCAACCCCTATCTCATCGGGCTGCTCATGGGCCTGTCGAATCCGCAGAAACCCCAGGAGCTTCCCCGGGCGGTGATCGGGGCCAAGGCGCCCACGAAGTCCCTGCCGGTTGACAAGGGGAGCGTCATGTTTGTGAACCCAGCCCACCCGGAAGAGGGAGCCGCCAGGATCCGGGAGTGGCGCGACATGAAACCCGCCGAGCAGATGGACGTGATGGCCGGTTTCGGGAGGACCCTGAGGCAGCTTGGGAGGCCCCGGGACAGCATTCCCAACCTGGAGGGTTGGGGGAGCAGGTCCATCAGGGATATCAAAGAGGCCCTGCTGGCGAAGGTATACGAAGGATACGACTCGCACACCCCCGGCACCCAGGCCTTTTATCACGCCCTGAACGCAGGGATCTTCATCTTCCGGACGGACCTGCTGGAGAGCCTGATCCGGGAGGGGGTCCTGCAGCCCTACGGCCTTTACGACGTCCCGGATCCCAGGAAGGGGAAGCTCCACGAATTCTTCGGCAGCACCACGTTCGTGGAGGTGACGGCCGGCAAAGGGGAGCAGGTCCGGGTGGTCCCGATGGGGCCCGAGTCGCCGGATGGCCTGAAGAACATGGAGCGGGTTGTCAAGTACGGAGCCAACCGGCGCCGGATGGTGGCGAGCCATCTCAAGGCCATGGGCGTAAAGCTCGCCGAGGATGCGGTGGTCACGGTCTCCAGTCCCGGGGTCCGGTTTGATCCGGAGGTGGATCTGCCCCGGATCTTCCCGGATCCGCCGCGGGTGGAGATCAAAGGCCGGGTGCACCTGGAGACCACCGTCCAGGTCGGTGTCGCGGGGAGGCGCGGATGGCTTTTCTGGCGGGCTCCGGGCAGCACGGTTCTGGACGGCACGGAACGTCCGGTCATCCTGCGGGGCGGCGCCACGGTTCCCGCCGGAACGACCGTGCGGCCAGCCGTTTCCTGGCGGGTGGCCTCGGCGGTTCCTGCGGAGGCGATCCCGCTCGCGCCGAAGGAGATCGAGTTCCTTCGCTCCAGCATCGGGGTCGCGGTACCTGATGGCTCGCAGATTTATCTCATGCCGCAGCCGGGGTGGGAGCTGGCGCAGTCGGAGGCCCGGAGGGAGGCGCTGGCGCAGATCTTTGAGGCCGAGCCGGACCAGGTTTGGTTGGAAGGAGTTGTTGTCCTGGAGCCGAGCGTGCGGATTCAGTCCGGCACGTGGGTCAACGGCCTGCACCGGCCGGTCATCCTGCGCGGCAGGAGCTTGATCGGCCAGGGCCGTTCGGTGGAGGCATCCGAGCTGAGCGACACAGTGCTGGCGCCCTTTCCGGTGCTGGACAGCTTCAGCTATCCATCACCCCGTCTGGACCGTGAGGCGGACGTGTTCAACGCGGTTCTGGAGAGACAGCGGGTTGCGGCCGATGAGCAGGTGCGGGACGAGAGACGCATCGCTGCACCGCCGGCAGCGGGCGTGGAAGAGGCGTGGTACGCAGCGGGCCGGGAGCAGGTGGAAGCCTTGCGCTGGAGTGTCGATCCCGGCGCCCGCGTCCTCTTGTCCCCGATCTGGGACGAGCCGGCTTTCCGCGGCTGGCTGGGAAGCGATCTCCAGGTGCGGGGGCGGATCGAGGTGAGCATCGAATCCGACCGCCTGCTTGTCACGCGGCTTCAGGGGGAAGGCCCGCTGACCCAGCGGGTCGGAAAGGCCGTGACGCTCTTCAAGGCGAAGCCGGGCCTGGCGGTGGTGGTGCCGCCCGGCGCCGTGCTGGATGAGCGGGATGAGCGGATCTTCGATCCGAAGGGGCCCAAGACAATGGCAGAATCGCCGTTCCGTTCCGATGATCAGGAGGCGATCCTCTCGGAGCTGGCCCGCCAGCAGAAGGAGGCCGGGGCGCTGTTGCTTCCGGAACCGGGCCTGCCTGAGCCGAAGACCTTCCCGGGCGCCCCGTACCAGTTGATCCTGCGGCCCGGTCGGGCCAAGAGCGATGCGGCGCCTCTGGCCCCGGGGGAGCGGCCTTGTCCCCTTTGCTCGGCGCAGTGGGAAGAGAATGAACGGGCTTACCGCCAGGGTTCGTACATCGTCAAGCCCAACATCTATCCCGCCCATGAGGGAGACATGGTCTGGATCGCGCTTCACCATCAGCGCCAGGCCTTCTCGGAGGAGATGTTGAGAGAGATGGTGGTTAACGCTGGCGGCGCCGCGGACGACCCGGTCGTGGGAGAGGCCGGGTGGCTCATCCGGCAGCTCCTGAGCCGGAAGGAGCGCGGCGACGCCGACATCCGGGGATTCAACGTGATCGTGGCCGGCCCCGGTCCGTACCGGACCTACTACAACGATTTCAACCACAGCACCTTCACCAGCTTCGGCGCCTCCATCCCGGAGCACGCTCACTTTCAGGGCTCGCCTTACCCTCTTCCCGTCGAGCGGGCGACGCTGGATCCGATCGCCGCGGTGGGGCAGGTCAGCTACAACTGGGTGCAGGGCTGGGCCGCTCCCATCTTCGCGATTCGGTCGCCGGCGGTGACCCTCTACGTCATACCCCGGCTCTCGCATGATCACCCACCTCTTCCTCCGGACCGGGCCGCTTACCTCCGGATGGAGGAGGCCCAGAAGGATGCCAGCGGGCACATTTTGATCAATCCGGCCGCCCCGCAGATGGTCGGTTCCGCGGCCACCTCGGACCCCTCCTCGTTCAGGCGGGCTCAAGCGGCAGATCTCGATCAGCTCCTCGCCGGTGCCGCCTCGCCGAGGGAAGCCCTTGCACCGATCGTCGAGGCGATCCGCCTCCGCGCCCGATCAGGCCCAGCAGCGCCTCAGGCCGGCATGGAGGAGCCGACGCCGGAGGCGATTCGGCGCATGCTTCAGGAACATAAGGAAGGCCGTCCGGGCACTTGGGGGAAGGTTTTTAATTGGATCGAGACGTGGCTGAACGGCCCTCTGCGGGAGGCCTCCTCTATTCCGGCGCTTGATGTTCAAGCGGGGGCTTCCCTGGCCGCCCTCCAAGAGATCGCGGGATGGTTCACGCAGCTTGATGCGGACCGAAGGTTCCAGCGGGTCCACAACAGCATGGTCCTGGCCAGGATCTTCTGGGAGCAGACGAGGCAAGTGGGGCTCGGCCCCCAGGATGAGGTTCAGCTGCTGGCTGCCTTGCATTACTGGCTGGGACTCAGGAAAGGATACTGGGAGCGGCTGGATGGAGAGAGGCGCAAGGCCCTGCGTGCCTTCAAGGGGCTGCAGGCGTTGAAAGACCTGGAATCCGCTCACCGCGCGCAGGCTCCCGTCAGTCCCTGGGACGAGGAGCTAGAGGCGGAGCTCCAGAGGATCGGAGATGAGGTCAGCTTCCTCCTCTTCGGCCTGCTCTGGCTGGACATCGAGGATGGATTGCTCGTTGCTTCGTTCCTGCCCCCGCCCGGATCTCCTGCAGCGGCTGATCCCGTTGCCCTCGGGCAGGCCACGCTCCAGGCCGATCTGAGGACGGCGCATCGGTCGAAGATGGAGCTTGCCAGCCGCAGCTACGCCGGCATGCCGGTGAGCGTCGTTTACCATACGACGCGGCAGCAGGTGGATGAGCTGATCGTTCAGGAGGTGCTGCCGGATCGGGTCCGCGTGCTCCGGCTGTCCGGCAGCCTGCACCGTCCCAACGAGGACGTCAGCCGTCCCTTGGAGATTCCTTACGATTCCCTTCAGTTCATCGGGCCGGAGCGGATCGCCGACCGGCTCCAGCGGATCTTCACCACAAGCTTAGGTCAACAGGGCGCTCCAACGGCGGATCTGCAGGGGAAGGCGGATGCTCTGTTTCCGTCCTGGAGAAAGCCGGCCCCGGTATGGGGTCGGACAGGCCCGATCCCCTTGCCTGGGGATGAGGTGAAGGATGAAGCGACCATCCGGCAGATGCTGGAGGTGGCCGAGCAGGCCGTTCCCAGGATGCCCGCCGACACCTTTAACCAGGGATTGGCGTGGGTTGAGATTGCGGTTCAGTATCTGATGAAGCTGGGAGATCGGGCGCATGCGGCTCGCGCACTGGGCAAGGCGCGATCCATGGCAGAGGGATCCGACACCACCAAGTACATGCCTTCCCCCTTGTACATCGAGATGGCAATGGCCCACGCGTTGCTGGGAAGCAAAGAGGAGGCCCAACGATCCCTGCGGGATGCCATTGACGCGATTCGCCTCGGGAATGGTCGCGAGGGCCTAGGGCCCCTGATTTACTATCTCGAATTGGACAGAAAGACCTACATCGAACAGCTCGACGGAGCCATCGAGCGGTTGGAACGGCTGGGTGTTTCCCTTCAGCAGGTCAGGCAGCTGCGTGACCAAAGGCTCTTGAAGGACTTTTCTCCCGATTCCCTCTTGGCGTCCGCGAAGTCGGACGATCCTTATCTTCGATACGCTGCCGTGGACGAGCTCCCCTACGACGACCCGAAACTTCTTCCTGTCTTTGTCGAGGTGCTCAATACGGAGAGGGAGTGGTACATACGGCACTCCGCGGTTTGGCGCGTGGCTCACTTGGCCAATAGCCACAGAGAACTGCTGCCATCCTCCCTCCCGGTTCTTTATGTGGCGCTGGAGGATCGGAACCGGGCTGTTCAAGAGCAAGCGGTGAACCGTCTGAAGTGGCTCTCCAGTCAACTTCCTCCTGCGGATCCGAATGTTCAGGAGATCGAGCGCCGCGTGTCTGAGCGGCCGAGTGCAGGCATGGAGGAGGAAGAAACCCGGTCCGGGGCGGTGATTCCGGAAGCTGCGCAGACCGGCTGGAGCGTGGTGGAACGTTCGGGGATTCCGCAGGTGGTGCTGACGCAAAGGATTCGTGTGGCCGGGCCATCGGAGGTTCTGGAGCAGGGGCCGGTGGCGCTCCTGCAGAGAGGGCTGGTGCCGGTTGGGCTGGCGCAGCGGCTCCTCACCCGCGGGTTCCGGGTGGAGGAGCTTCCGGAG
>CAYJTC010000015.1:0-17738 GCA_964372955.1 uncultured Planctomycetia bacterium
CGGATTCTCACCAAGAAGAAGAGGTTTGACCAGGTGATAGGGAAGGCGGGAAAACAGGGAAGGCAGGTTTCCCCTGATTCCCCTGTTTCCCTTGATTCCCCTGTTTCCCCTGTTTCCCTTGATTCCCCTGTTTCCCCTGTTCTCCCTGTTTCCCCTGTTTCCCCTGTCTCCCCTGATTCCCCTGATTCCCCTGATTCCCCTGATTCCCCTGTTTCCCCTGTTTCCCCTGTTTCCCGCCTTTCCGTAATCATCCTGACCAGAAACGCCGCCGCCGTGATCGGACCCTGTCTGGATTCCGTGCGATGGGCGGACGAAATCATTGCGGTAGACGGCGAATCCACCGATGAGACGGTCTTTCTTTGCCGACAGGCAGGCGCCAAGATCTTAAGCCGTCCTCCCACCGAGGATTTCGGCCAGGAACGCAACGCCGGCACCGACGCGGCCTCCGGAGACTGGATCCTTCAGCTGGATGCCGATGAGGGGGTGACGCCGGAGTTCCGAGCCGCTCTGGAGAAAATCCTGCGGTATCCTGGAGGGCACGCCGCCTACCAGTTCCGCCGCCGGAATAATTTCCTGGGCCGCTGGATGCGATTCGGCGGATGGGATCATCACTCTCTCCATCTGTTCCGCAAGGAAAAAGCCCGGTATGAGGGACGGGTTCATGAGAAGCTGGTGGTGGACGGATCGGTCGGCCGTCTTGACGTGGGAGTGGAGCACACGCCGTTTAAGTCTCTGGAAGAGTTCATGGACCGGCAGAACCGCTACACCTCTCTGGAGGCGCGCCAATGGGTGGAAACCCATGGGCTATTGCCGCCCGAAAAAATCCGACGCCTGACCTTTTGGAAGCCATTGAAGCTGTTCTGGAAAATCGCCGTCAAGAAACAGGGATTTCGGGAAGGAATGGTGGGCCTGCTGTTTGCCGGCCTGTACGCTTATGTCATGTTCCTCAAGTGGGCAAAGGTATGGGAAAGCGGGGAGCGGTCTTCTTAGATCGGGACGGGGTGATCAACGCCTGTCCGGTCCACTGGTACATCACCTCCTGGAAGGAATTCCGATTTCTTCCCGGAGTCTTGGAAGCGCTCCGGGAACTGCATCTGAGCGGAGAGAGGGTCTTCATCCTCTCCAACCAGTCCGGGGTGGGGCGGCGGATTTTTAAACGCTCCCAGCTAAACGGAATCACTCGGCGGATGCTCTCAGCGATCCGAAAATCCGGCGGTAAAATCCAGCAGGTCTATTACTGCACCCATCCGGCGCAGAGCGGCTGCGGCTGCCGCAAGCCGCTGGACGGAATGCCTCGGAAAGCGGCTCGCCGTTTTCGGATTGATCTGGGCCGTTCCTTCGTGGTGGGGGATCAGGAGATCGACATCCAGATGAGCCGGTCGGCCGGCTGCAGGGGAATCCTGGTTCTTTCGGGGAAGCATACCCGCCTGAGCGCGAAAACCCTGGCGGTCCAGCCGGACCGGATCTTCCGCGGCCTGCCGGAGGCGGTCCGCTGGATTCTCAAAGAACGTCGCCGGACATGTTAAAGGTTCTGGTCACGTATGTTCCGGCCGGTTCCGGTCATCAGCGAGCCGCGGATGGAATTTTCGCCGCCTTGCAGAGAGCTGGCGGCCAGGTCGAACCCGAGCGGGTGGATGCCCTGAACGGATGCGATTCCTGTTACCGTTGGTCCTTTGACCGAGGATACCTGGACCTGATCCAGAGGGCTCCCGCGGTCTGGGGGCTGTCTTATCATCTGACCGACCTGCGGGCCTTCCGGCGCGGCATTCAAAGGCTTCACCGGCTCAACAACGCCTGGCACGCCGCAGGGTTGGGGCGGTTCTTCGCGGAAGCCAAAGCCGACTGGATCATCGGCACTCATTTCCTTCCGATGGAGGTGGCCGGGTCGCTCAAGGTCCGGGGCAAGATCAGTTCCCGGCTGATCTCGGTCATCACCGACTACCGGCCGCACACTCTCTGGATCGCTCCCGGGATCGACCTTTACGCAGTCGCCTCCGAGCGGACGAAAGAGGAACTGATCCAGCGGGGAGTCCCGGAGGAACGGATCCGGGTGACCGGGATCCCGGTGGATCCGAGGTTCACCGCTTCTCTTGATCGGGAGTCCCTCCGCAGGCGGTTCGAGCTCAAGCAGGATCGCTTCACCATCCTGGTCGGTTCCGGCGGGGCGGGGACCGGCCCGATCCAGCGGCTGGTCCGGCTGCTGGGCCGAATTCCGAAACCGATCCAACTGATTGTCGTCGCCGGCAGGAATGACGCCCTGGTCCGGGAGCTTGAAGGCCTTCGGCCTCAGATGCCCCATCCGATGAAGGTCTGCGGGTTCGTCAACAACATGGAAGAGCTGATGGAAGTCTCAGACCTGCTCATCTCAAAGCCGGGAGGATTGACCTGCGCGGAAGGGATGGCGAAGGGTCTGCCTTTTCTATTGATTGAGCCGATCCCCGGGCAGGAAAGCCGGAATGCCGCCGCATTGGTCCAAATGGGGGCCGCGGCCCTGGCCTCGCGGCTGGAAGAGGTTCCGGAACAGGTTCAAGCTTTCCTCCGTGATCCGGAGCGTCTGCGCCGGCTCTCTCAAAAGGCCAGGGAGATCGGCCGGCCGGACGCGGCGGAGAAGATCGCCCGGATGGCGCTCGAGTGACCCCTGTCAGAAAGTGTCAGGCACTTTTTGACGAGGGGTGGATCCGGGACTTTCGCTCCGCGGTCCGGGGAACAGCCCGACACCTCAAGGAGATGCGCGCGGCGGGAATCACTCATCTTCCGGCCGGCGCGCCAGTCGCTTCAAAAGCGGGACAGCTGGATCCGATCCGGCGCAAGGCGCTGGTCTGCACCGCCTGTCGGCTGGCCAAAGGCCGAACTCAAGTGGTGTTCGGAGAAGGATCCCCGGAGGCCGATCTGGTCTTCGTTGGGGAAGGCCCGGGCCGGGAAGAAGACCTTCAGGGCCGGCCTTTCGTGGGAGCAGCCGGAACCCTGCTGACCCAGATCATCCAAGCGATGGGTTTAAAACGGGAATCGGTCTATATCGCCAACGTGGTGAAATGCCGTCCTCCGATGAACCGGCCCCCGGAACCGGATGAGATCGAGGCCTGCAGCGGGTTCCTGACCGCCCAGCTTTCGATCATTCACCCTAAGATCATCTGCGCCCTGGGACGGACCGCCGCGACGGCCCTGCTGAAGACCGGAGCTCCGATGAACGCCCTGCGGGGCAGGACCTTCGAATGGCAGGGGATCCCGGTCATCGTCACTTACCATCCGGCCTACCTGCTGAGGAACCCCGCCGCCAAGAAAGAGGTGTGGGCCGACATGCAGCGCGTCCTCGCGCTCCTTAAATGAGAACTGACCTCACCCCACAACTACCCAGTCCCCACTGGGGAAGGGCAGGCGTTTCCTTCGGAAAGGGGGGCGTGTTGGCCCCCTTACCTCGAAAGCTCACTTCTCGAACGCCAAATGGCTCAAGAGGCCTATTGAATATGCCCCTAGTTATCCAGCCGAAATTTGTGGAAGTGGCAGTCGGGCTGCCGGTGAGGGCCACGTTCCACTACAAGGTGCCCAAACCGCTCCAGGAGCGGGCCGCTGCCGGAAAAAGGGTTTGGGTCCCCTTCGGGAACCGCCAACGGCTCGGCACCATCGTCGCCGGCGTGGAAAAGCCGGAGGTGTCCCGCCTCAAGTCGGTGACCCAGATCCTGGATGAAGAACCGATCCTGGACTCCAACCTGCTGGCCCTGACGCGTTGGATGGCCGACACCTATCAAGCCGGCTGGGGGGAAACCATCGCAGCGGCCCTGCCGGGCCCTCTGCGCCGGGGCCGGACCTTCATGACCCCCCGGTCCGAAGAGCCTCTTCCGAAGATGCGTCCCACTTCCGCTTTGGCGCTGACCTCCGAACAGAAAGAGGCCTTGGCCGCTATTGAAGAGGCGATCCGCCGCCGGCGCCATCAGGTTTTCCTCCTCCATGGGATCACCGCCAGCGGCAAAACCGAGATCTATCTGCAGACGATCGAGGAGCTGCTCCGGCAAGGGAAGGGCAGTATCGTCCTAGTTCCTGAGATCGCCCTGACCTCTCAAACGATCGAACGTTTCCAGGCCCGGTTTGGGATGGAAAAGGTGGCTGTCCTTCACAGCGGTATGCTGGAAAGCCGTCGGCTTCAGGAATGGCACCGGCTCCGGGAGGGCAAGGCGAGGGTGGCCGTCGGGGCCCGATCCGCCCTCTTTGCTCCAGTCCGGTCCTTAGGGCTGATCGTAATCGATGAGGAGCATGAGCCCTCCTATAAACAGGAGGATGCCCCCCGTTACCACGCCCGGGAAGCGGCGATTGAACGGGCCCGGCTGGCCGGCGCCCTGGTCCTTTTGGGATCAGCCACCCCGGCCATTGAGACTTATCATCGGGCGCTCCTGAAAAAATATCGGCTGCTGACCCTCCGGTCCCGAATCGAGGAAGTTCCTCTGCCTGAGGTAGAGATCGTCGACATGCGCCGGGAATTCTCATCCGGCCGCCGGGGAAGGATTTTTTCCCGCCAGCTGGAAGAGGGGCTCCACGAAACGGTCAGCCAGCGTCAGCAGGCGATCCTCTTTCTAAATCGTCGCGGATTTTCCCCCTTCGTTCATTGCCGTGGCTGCGGGCAGGCCCTCCGGTGCAAGTCCTGCCAAGTGGCACTGACTTACCATATCACCGAGCGGGCCCTGATCTGCCATTACTGCCACGCCCAGCAGCCGGTTCCGGAGATCTGTCCCAACTGCCGCTCGGAATACATCCGCTTCCAGGGGATCGGCACCCAGAAGGTGGAAAGCGAGCTGGCCCGCAGCCTCCCGCAGGCCCGGATCGCCCGGATGGACGCCGACGCCACGGAGGTCCGGGGCTCACACGCCCGGATTCTGGAGGCGTTCCGGCGGCATGAGGTCGACGTTCTGGTCGGCACCCAGATGGTGGCCAAGGGATTGGATTTCCCCCGGGTTACGCTGGTGGGGGTGATCTCCGCTGACACGGCGCTGAACCTGCCGGACTTCCGGTCGGCTGAGCGGACCTTCAACCTTCTCACCCAGGTGGCTGGCCGGGCCGGAAGGGGATCCCTGCCGGGCCGGGTGATCATACAGACCTGCGCCCCTCACCATTACGCCATTCAGGCGGCCCGCCTGCACGATTACGCCTCCTTTTTTAAACAGGAGCTGGAGATCCGCCGCCAATGCGGGCTGCCCCCGTTCACCCGGCTGATTCTGCTGACGGTGCGCGGAATGAAGGAGGTCAAGGCCCAGGAATCGGCCCAGCGGCTGGCAGACCTTCTGCGGGAATCGCTCCCCAGAAAAACGGAGATCCTCGGCCCCTCTCCGGCCCCGGTTCCCAAGGTTCGCCGCCGGTACCTTTGGCAGGTCCTCCTGAAGACCAAAAACTACGGAGCCCTCCAAGAACCGCTGGCGCATCTTCTCCAGCGGTTTCATCCCTTGAAGGGCTGCCGGCTGGCGGTTGATGTCGATCCTTTGTAGAATGAATCCATGATTTTGCCCCTTGTAAAGGAACCCGATCCGTGCCTTCATCGAAAAGCAGCCAAGGTTCCGGAGATCACGCCGGAAATCCAGCGGCTGATTGACGCGATGATTCATACGATGCATGCGGCCGAAGGGGTGGGGTTGGCGGCCAACCAGGTCGGCTCCCCTTGGAACATCCTGGTGGCCAGCCCGGATGGAAAGAAGGGGGCCGAGCTGGTCCTGATCAACGCGGTGATCCTGGCCCGTTCCGGTCGGAACCGAACCCCAGAAGGATGCCTGTCGGTCCCCGGCATATCCGGGGAGCCGATCCGTTCCGCCTCGATCACCGCGTCGGGCCTGAACCGAAAAGGGGAGCGGATTACCCTCCAGGCCGAGGGCCTTCTGGCCAGGATTCTTCAGCATGAGGTGGATCATCTCCAGGGACATCTGTTCTTGGACCGGCTGGGACTGCTCGAACGGCGCCGGCTGATGAAGAGGTACCTGGCGATCTCCAAAACCCTTCAACAGGTTCAACTCTAAGCCGATGCGCCTGGTCTTCTTCGGAACACCGACTTTTGCCGATGTCAGCTTGAAGGCTCTTTGCCGCAGCCGCCATTCGGTCGTGTGCGTGGTCACCCAGCCGGACCGGCCGAAGGGGCGCTCTCGCGACCCGGTTCCTTCGCCGGTCAAGGAGACGGCGCTGGCCACGAATCTGCCGGTCCTCCAGCCGCTGGACTTAAAGGAGGGGACGTTCCTGAAGCGGCTGCGCTCTTTTCAGGCGGAGCTGGCGGTGGTGGTCGCTTATGGGCGCATTCTCCCTCTGGAACTGCTGGAGATTTTTCCGAGGGGAGCGATCAACCTGCACGCCTCCCTCTTGCCCAAGTACCGGGGGGCGGCCCCCATTCAATGGGCCTTGATCCAGGGAGAAACCGAAACCGGCGTGACCGTTTTTCAGCTGGATGACCAGCTGGATCACGGGCCGATCCTCCTCCAAGCCACGCACCCCATCCGGCCGGAGGAAAACGCCGTTACCTTAAACGAATCCCTGTCCCGGCTGGGAGCTGAAACCCTCTTAAAGGGGATCGATCTGCTGGAGAACGGCTTAGGCCGTCCTGAGCCCCAGAATGAATCCTTCGCCAGCGCCGCTCCTCGGCTAACCAAGGAAGAGGGCCGGATCGACTGGAAAACCGACTGCCGGACGATCCACCACCGAATCCGGGGGCTCCAATCTTGGCCCGGGGCCGCGACTCATCTTTCCGGAGAATCGGTCAAGCTGCTGGCCGCCCATCCGGATCCGGCCCGGCATGACCCGGCCCTCAAGCCGGGCACGGTAGCGCTTGCCGATCCGGCCGCCGGGCTCTGGGTCCAAACGGGGAAAGGCCAGCTCCGGATCGACCGCCTCCAGCTTCCCGGCGGCACCCCGCTGGATGCCGCCTCCTTCCTCCGCGGTCATCGGGTCTCTCCGGGCACAATCTTAGTCTGATAGCGCCACGGCGGGTTGCGGAAGGGGAGACCCGCCGGTATAATTAAAAGTCTATGCCGGAACTGAGGAAAGACCCCGTCATGGGACGATGGGTGATCATCTCCACCGAGCGGGCGCGGCGGCCCAACGAGTTCAAGCCGCTGACCGCTCCTCCCGGAGCAGAGTCCGCTTCCGACTGCCCCTTCTGCCAAGGGCAGGAGAGCCGGACCCAGCCGGAGATCGCCGCTCTTCGGCCCCAGGGCGGAAAGGCCAACGGTCCCGGATGGACCGTCCGGGTGATTCCTTCCATCTCGCCGGTCCTGAGGATCGAAGGAAAGCTGGAGCATAAGCCCCGAGGCATCTACGACCTGTGCACTGGGATCGGAGCCCATGAGATCATCGTGGAGACCCCCTCCCATATCGCCTCGATAGCCGATCTTCCCCAGGAGCAGATCGGCCGGGTCCTAGAGGTGACGATCCAGCGGATGATTGATTTGGAGAAGGATCCCCGGTTCAAGTATGTGCTGCTGTTCAAGAACTACGGCCGGGTAGCCGGAGCGGGGAAGCACCGCCACAGCTGTTCCCAGCTGATCGCTCTGCCGGTTAACCCGATCCGGCTCAAGGATGAGCTCTATGGAGCCAAGCAGTATTACGATTGGAAAGAGCGATGCATCTTCTGCGATATCCTCCGCCAGGAGCTGGAAACCCAAACCCGGGTTGCCGTGGAAACCACCCATTTCGTGGCCCTGGCCCCCTTCGCTTCTCGGTTCCCTTTTGAGCTGTGGATTCTCCCGAAGGAGCATTCCTCCGACTTCATTCAGATGACCGCCACGCACCGGACCGACCTGGCCCGGATTCTTAAAGTGACTCTTTCCAAGCTGGCTCAGATCCTTCAGGATCCCCCTTTCAACACGATCCTTCATACGGCCCCGTTCCGTCGGGAGTATGCCGGTTATTGGCGGACGATCGACCAGGATTTTCACTGGCACCTGGAGATCATGCCCCGCTTGACTCGTGTGGCCGGGTTCGAATGGGGCTCCGGTTTCTACATCAATCCCACCTCTCCGGAAGAGGCGGCCCGGTTCCTCAAGGAGGCGCCGGCCCCGGCGGCGATCCATGGCTGAGATCCGTAACGACCCGGTCACGGGGCGCTGGATCATCGCTTCCACCGATAACCCGATGGAGCCGGCCGATTTTGAATCGGAACCCCAGCGGCCCGGCTCCGGAAACTGCCCCTTTTGCCTGGGAAACGAGGGGCTGACCCCTCCGGAGATCTCAGCCCGACGCCCTGCCGGGGGAGCGCCCAACGGTCCTGGCTGGACCGTGCGGGTCGTTCCAAACAAATTCCCCGCTCTCCGGATCGAAGGGGATTTGAACCGGACCGGAGTGGGGATCTATGATGCAATGAATGGGATCGGAGCCCACGAGGTGATCATCGAAACCCCGGACCATCTGAAGCATTTGGCCGATTTCGAGCCCCCAGAGATGCTTCCGGTGCTGGAGATGGTCCAGGAACGTTTCGCCGACCTTCGCAAGGATAAGCGGTTCCGGTACCTGCTGATCTTCAAGAACTACGGGGAGACGGCGGGCGCTTCTTTAAGCCACCCCCACACCCAGCTGATCGCCTTGCCGATCGTCCCGAAAAGGGTCCTGGAGGAGATCCGGAGGGCCGACGCTTACTTCGACCAGAAGAACCGGTGCCTCTTCTGCGACATCATTCACCAGGAAAGGGAAGAGCGGGAACGGCTGGTCCTGGAGACCGACCGGATGATCTGTTTCGCCCCCTACGCCTCTCGGGCTCCGTTCGAGCTGTGGATCATGCCCAAGGACCACGGAGCCGACTTTACCCAGCTGGGTCCCGAGCCGCTGGCGGATTTGGGCAAGATTCTCAAAGAGGTCTTGAACCGGATGAAGCAGGTCCTGCGGGACCCTTCCTATAATTTCATGCTGCACACCTCCCCTCTTGAAGCCTCGCACCATGAAGGGTATCATTGGCACCTAGAGATTATGCCCCGCTTGACCCGCGTGGCCGGATTTGAATGGGGTTCCGGGTTTTACATTAATCCCACTCCTCCGGAATTAGCCGCTCGTCATTTACGAAGGGAGAGTTGAGATGGCAATCCGTGTTGGCATCAACGGCTTTGGCCGAATCGGCCGATTGGTCTACCGGGCCGGCTGGAACCGGCCCGGCATGGAGTGGGTCGCCGTCAACGATCTGCCGGTGGGCACCCCCACCTTAGCGCATCTGCTTAAATACGATTCTAATTTTGGCATCTTCCCGGAGGAAATTCGCGGGGAAGGAGACGACTTGGTGGTGGATGGCAAGCGGCTGAAGGTGGTGAGCTTCAAGTCCCCGGCGGAGATTCCTTGGAAACAGCTGGGAGCCGACATCGTGGTGGAATCCACGGGGCTATTCACCAACCGGGAAAAAGCCCAGGGTCATCTCACCGCCGGAGCCCGTAAGGTGATCATCTCCGCTCCGGCCCAAGGGGAAGACCTGACGGTCGTGCTGGGGGTCAATGAGAAGGCGTACGACCCGGCTAAACACCAGATCGTCTCCAATGCCTCTTGCACCACCAACTGCCTGGCCCCCCTGCTCAAGGTCCTTCTGGAGGCCTTCGGGGTGACCAAGGGACTCATGACTACGATTCATTCCTATACCAACGACCAGCGGATCCTGGACCTGCCGCACAAGGACTTGCGCCGAGCCCGGGCAGCCGCCCAGTCCATGGTGCCGACCTCCACCGGAGCGGCCAAGGCGATCGGCCTGGTGATCCCGGAACTCAACGGCAAACTCGACGGCCTGGCGATCCGGGTTCCGACCCCCAACGTATCCCTGGTGGACCTGACCTGCGAGGTGGGAAAGAGCGTGACCGCCGAGGAGGTCAACCAAGCCTTCAAGAAGGCGGCCGCCGGTCCGCTGGGAAAATACCTGGAGTATTCGGAGCTGCCGCTGGTTTCGAAGGATTTCAACGGCAACCCCAAATCCTGCATTTTCGACGCTCCGCTGACCAAGGTCGTCCAGGGCAACGTCGTCAAGGTGTTCGGCTGGTACGATAACGAATGGGGTTACTCCAACCGGGTGGTGGATCTGATTGAATACATTGGAAACAAATAGAAAAGAGGACAGCCCCCGGGGGAACACGGTCCCCACCCTCCGGGAACTCGATCTGGCCCAAAAGCGGGTTTTGGTGCGGGTCGATTTCAATGTGCCCCTGAAAAACGGGAAGGTGACCGACGCCACCCGGATTCAGGCCTCCCTTCCCACTCTCCGGCATATCCTGGACCGTCAGGGGAAGCTGGTCCTGATGAGCCATCTGGGCCGACCGGATGGGAAGGTGGTGGAAGAGCTGAGGATGGCTCCGGTGGCGCAGGCCTTAAGCGAGCGGATCGGCCGCCCAGTCCAAATGGCTTTAGACTGCGTCGGGCCAGAGGCAGAGGCCCAGACCCAGCGGCTTAAACCGGGAGAGATTCTTCTTCTGGAAAATCTGCGGTTCCATCCGGAGGAGGAGATTAATGATCTGGGCTTTGCCCGCTCGCTGGCCCGGCTGGGGGACCTTTACGTCAATGACGCCTTCGGGACCGCCCACCGGGCCCACGCCTCTACCGCCGGGGTGGCCCAATACCTGCCGGCCGCGGCTGGCTTCCTGCTCCAGAAGGAGCTGGAATCGCTCAACCAGGTGCTGAACAATCCCCAGCGGCCTTACTGGCTGATCCTGGGAGGGGCCAAGGTTTCCGATAAGATCCAGCTGATCAACAACCTGATCGACAAGGTGGATGGAATCCTGATCGGAGGCGGCATGCAGTACACCTTCTTTGCCGCCCAGGGAATCGGAGTGGGAAACTCACCGGTCGAAAAAGACCGGCTGGAGCTGGCTCAGGAGTTGATGGCCAAGGCGAAGGCAAAGAAGGTGGACCTCCGGCTCCCGCTGGATCACCGGATCGCCCAGAAGGTGGATCCCAACGCCGCAACCCGGACCACCGAGAAGCCGGGGGTGCCGGAGGGTTGGGAAGGAGTGGACATCGGTCCCAAGACGATCGCCGCCTACACCCAGCTCCTGAAGGGGGCCCGGACGATCCTTTGGAATGGGCCGGTCGGTATTTTCGAGATGGAGCCGTTTTCCACCGGCACCCGGGCAATCGCCGAAGCGGTGGCCCATTCCGGAGCGGTCAGTGTAGTCGGGGGCGGAGACTCCGCTGCGGCGGTGGTGAAGTTCGGGCTTGAAGGCCGGATGACCCATGTTTCTACGGGAGGCGGGGCTAGCCTAGAGTACCTGGAAGGCAAGCAGCTGCCCGGGGTGGCTGCTCTTGCAAAACATGCGTAAACCGATCATTGCCGGAAACTGGAAGATGAACGGCACTCTGGCAGAGACCCGGGCGCTCGTTGAAGAGCTGGTCCGCTCCCTGAAGGGCAAGGAGGGGGCGGATCGGGTGCTCTGTCCGCCTTTCACCGCTCTTTCCGTCGTTTTCGAGCTGATCCAGGGAAGCTCGATCGAACTGGGAGGACAGGATTTGTACTGGGAACGTTCAGGGGCTTTCACCGGAGAGATTTCAGCCCTTCTGCTCAAGGATGCCGGCTGCCGCTACTGCATCATCGGCCACTCAGAACGTCGGACCCTATTAGGAGAGACCGACTCGGTGATCCATCTAAAGCTTTTGGGAGCGCTGGAACAGGGATTGAAGCCGATTCTCTGTATCGGAGAAACGGATCAGGCGCGCCAAGCCGGAAAGAGCTGGGAGGTGGTGAAGTCTCAGTTGGAACAAGCGCTGGAAAAGGCGGAGCCGGATCGGGTCGCCCGGAGCTTGACGCTGGCTTATGAGCCGGTCTGGGCGATCGGGACCGGCCAGAACGCCACCCCCGCGCAGGCGCAGGAGATCCACGCCCAGATCCGGAGCTGGCTCTCCAACCGGTTCGGGAAGGGGACGGCTGAATCGGTCCGGATTCAGTACGGCGGATCGGTCAAGCCGGAGAACGCCGGCGAGCTGATGGCTCAACCGGATGTGGACGGGGCGCTGGTGGGCGGGGCCAGCCTCAACGCGAAGGCTTTCACCGCCATCGTCGAAGCGGCCCTTCAGGCCAAGAAGGAGGAACGATGCTCTACGGGTTAGTGTTGATCGTTCATCTGTTCGTCTGCATGATCCTGGTGCTGGTGATTCTTCTTCAGGCCGGACGGGGCGGCGGGCTGGCCGACACCTTCGGGGGAACTGCCCAGTCTCTTTTCGGAACTCGCGGAACCGTGTACCTGACGCGGGCCACGACCGTCTGCGCGGCCTTATTCATGCTGACCTCCTTGACCCTGACGGGCCTGTCTGCCCGGCGGGGCCGTTCGCTGATGGAACGGTCCAGGCCGGCGCCGGAAACATCGGCCCCCGAACCTGGCTCAGAAACAAAGGAAACTCCGCCTGCTGCAGAAAAGCCGGCTTCTCCTCCGCAATCCTAAAATTCCTTTAGGCAGCGAGGGGTCTCGTTTTTAAGATGTCCCGCCATCTAGCTCTCATTTACGCCATGTCGGTCCTGGTCTACTTCAGCCAGGGAATCGGCAGCTTGGCGGGTCAGCCCCTGTTTTTCTATCTCAAGGAGACGATGGGCCTGCCGGCCTCAACGATTATGGTTCTGGGATCCCTCACAACAGCCCCCTGGATGATCAAACCCTTGTACGGATGGATCTCAGACACCTTTCCCCTGTGGGGCTATCGCCGAAAATCGTACATGATCCTCAGCGGCTTATTGAGCGCGGCCACCGCCACATTCATCGGAATCACTCCGGTCTTGTCTGTCTTCTGGCTCTATGCTGCCCTTGTCCTGGACGCTTTCGGAGGAGCGATCAAAGACGTGGCAGCGGATGGGATCATGGTGGAAGAAGGCAAGAAGCTCGGGCTCACGGGAAAGATCCAGGCCATCCAATGGGGATCTCTGACCTTTGCCACCGTGATTACCGGATTGGCAGGGGGGTACATCGCCGAGCACTTCGACTACCATCTGAGCTTCAAGCTGGTCGCGATCTTTCCAGCGCTGGTTGCTGTGCTGGCCTGTCGCTACGATGAGAATCCGGCCGCAAGCAACACCCAGCGGCTTCCGCTTAAAGAGGTCTTAAAAAACAAGCAGCTTCTTCTTTCCATGTTGTTTCTGTTCCTGCTCTGGTTTTCCCCATCGTTCGGGGTTCCGGTCTCCTTCCGGTTGAGGGATGAGCTGCATTTTTCGAAGCTGACCATGGGCCTCTTGGGAACCCTGGGTTCTGGATGTTCAATCCTGGGAGCGATCTGGTACTGGAAGGCGAGCCGAAACATCGACCTCCGAAAATGGCTTGCCATCGGCACGCTAGTCAGCGGCCTTTCCACCTTCGCCTATCTCTACCTGACAAAGGTCAGCATCATCGTCTACACGGTTCTGTTTGGTATCGCCAGCATGGCGATCCAGCTGATCGTCATGGACTTCAGCGCCCGGATCTGCCCCAAGGGCAAAGAGGCGACCACCTTCGCTCTCATCATGTCGGTCTTAAACTTCGGAACCTTTTTGTCGGGAATCGTGGGAGGCAAGCTTTACGACCTGGTTGGCTACAACGGGCTGGTTGCCATCTCCGGCACGGCAACCCTGCTGTGCCTATTACTCATCCCCCACTTAAAGATCGGGTTCGAGGATCAGACAGAAGGAGGTAACCTCGGTGGATAGCCGAAAAGAGCTCCAACGGATGATCTCCAAGGCGCGCCGGGCCCTGTTCCGGGATGATCCAACCTACTATGACATGTATGAAAATTCCGGCGAACAGCAACTGGGGGAACTGTACCTGGGCCGGATTGAGCAGACGATCCGATCCGAAAAACCGGGCGTCCCTCTTGAAATCCTGGATGCCGGATGTCAGGCAGGCCGGCTGGCGATCCCCCTGGCGTTGGCCGGTCATCAGGTGACCGGAGTGGATACTTCCGGAGTGGGATTGAGGCGGGCCAAACGCCATGCGCGCGAAACCGGCGTTCGCCTTAAGCTACTCCGGGCAGACTTGGGGAGATGGCTTCCCGAACAATCTCCGGACCGGTTTGACGCGGCCCTTTGCGCGGAGGTCCTTTACCTTCGGAAGAATTACCGGGAGCTTCTGGCCGGCTTGGTTCGTGTAGTCAAAACAGATGGGCTTCTCTTTGTCTCTCATCGGCCCAGCGGATATTATCTGGCGGAATCCTTTGAGCATCGCCACTGGGATTCCGTTCGTACGCTCCTGAGGGGTCCGGAAGGGATGGTGCTGGGCTCTTACTACAACTGGCAGGACGGGAAGGATCTGGAGAGGCTTTATCAGAATCTGCCGGTGAAGGTCTTAAGCATCGTGCCGATCGGCGAGCTCAATCGGCTTCCAGCCCCGGAGGAATTGGACGCAACCGGCAGAGACCTGCTCCGGCAAGCCCAGGATCAAGAACGGTTCAAAGACAGCGGGCGGTATCTGTTGGTCTCATTAAAAAAGGGAAAGAAGTGAAAGAGGGGAGAGAGGGGTTTTCTTTAAAACCTTTTTTTCCCTCCTTCCCCTCTTTTCCCCTTTGGTATCCTCCCATCTTGGCCTATCACCGGATTCACCCGGCCGGCGCTAGAGGAAGCGCCGCCACGCGCCTGAGCGCAGCGGCCGGCGCGACCGACACGCCGACCGTTCCGCCGGAAATCTTCGAGAGGCAGATGGCGATCCTCCAGGCTCGCTGGAAACCCGTCCCCCTGATGGAGCTGGTTGAACGCCTCGAGAAGGGCGGGCCCCTGGACCGCCGAGCGGTAGCTCTTACCTTTGATGACGGAACCGAGGACACCTTCACCCATGCCTTTCCAATTTTAGAGAAATACCAGATCCCGGCCACCGTCTTCGTGATTGCCGACAACGTCGGTCGGCCCGGCTCGCTTCAGCCGGATCAGGTCCGGAAGATGCGAAGCGCCGGGATCGAAATCGGCAGCCACACGCTCCATCACGCCTACCTGCCCTCCCTGACGCCAGAACAGGTCCGGGAGGAGCTGGCCGGTTCCCGGAAAAAGCTGGAGGCGCTGGGAGGGAGCGTGGAATCCTTGAGTTACCCCGCCGGCGGGTTCAGCCGACAGGTGATCGAGGAGGCCCGCCGGGCCGGATACCGGGCCGCCTGCACCACCAACCGGGGATTCCGGCGGTTTCCGATCGACCGCTGGGCTCTTCGCCGGATCGCCCTGCATTCCTCCGCCCGGTCCCCCTGGGGCCTCTGGATCCGCTGCTGCGGATACTACGGATTGAACAGGCGGCTCCGGCCTCCGGCCTGACCCCGTCAGTTTCGATTGGGTTCGCGAAGCGAAACAAATCGGGCGGGGTGATATAATAAAAGTTTGTGATGGCCCCGCCTAGGCGGAGCCAAGATTCCGGAGGGGCGGGGTGAAGAATGTACTGACTTTCGTGATGGCGGGCGGCAAAGGGGAGCGGCTGATGCCCCTGACCCGGGACCGGGCCAAACCGGCGGTCCCGTTCGGCGGGATCTACCGGATCATTGATTTCACCCTCTCCAACTGCATCAACTCGGGAATCCGGAAAATCCACGTGCTGACCCAGTACAAATCGATGTCCCTGGTGCGCCATCTCTGGATGGGCTGGAACATCTTCGACGCGGAACTGGGGGAATACCTGGACATCATTCACCCTCAGCAGCGGGTGGATGAGCATTGGTATCAGGGGACGGCCGACAGCGTCTACCAGAATCTTTACTCGATCGAAATGGAGAAGCCGGAGATGGTCTTGATCTTGGCGGGCGACCACATTTACAAGATGAACTACGCCCCCATGGTGGAGTTCCATCGGGAGAGAAAGGCCGATGTTACCGTCGGAGTGGTCCAGATGCCGGTCACCCAGGGACCCTCCCTGGGGGTGGCGGAGCTGGATGAGGAGCGCCGGATCGCCCGATTCATCGAGAAGCCGGCCTCCCCCCGGCCGATCCCCGGAGATCCGGAGCACGTGTACGCCTCCATGGGAATTTACCTGTTCAACCGGCCGATCCTGGAGGAGGAGCTGACCGAGGACGCCAAGCAGGGAACCGACCACGACTTCGGCCGCAACGTCATTCCCAACTGCCTGAACCGCCGCCGGGTCTTCGCGTACCTGTTCCAAAGCCCGGGAGGCCAGCCGGCCTACTGGCGGGATATCGGGACCATCGACGCCTATTACGAAGCCAACATGGACTTGGTCCAGATCACCCCGACCTTCAACCTGTATGACCGGGAATGGCAGGTGCGCACCTACATGGAACAGCATCCGCCGGCCAAGTTCGTCTTCTCCGGAAAAGAGGACCCCCAGCGCATCGGAACGGCCAGTGACTCCTTGGTGGCCGCCGGTTGCATCCTCTCCGGAGGACGAATTTCCGCGTCGGTGCTCTCTCCGAATGTTCGGGTCAACAGCTACACGGAGATCGGCGAATCGATCCTGATGGAAGGGGTCGATGTGGGCCGGCACTGTCGGATCCAGCGGGCGATCATCGACAAGGATGTGAAGATCCCCCCCTCCACCGTGATCGGTTTCGATCCGGCGGAGGACCGGAGGCGCTTCACGGTGACGGAATCCGGGATCTCCGTGGTGGCCAAAGGGACTGAACTCTCGTGAAAACAGCGTCGGTTGAATTCCAAGAGGAGGCCGATCTGCTCAAGATCGGGCCGCACTCTTTCCGATCCCGGTTGATCCTGGGCACCGGAAAATATCCTTCGCCGGATCTGATGGTCAGGGCGCTGGAGGCCTCCGGGGCGGAACTGATCACGGTGGCGGTCCGCCGGGTGGACCTGAAGAATCGGACCGGCGATCCGGTCCTGGGACATTTGGATCCCAAGCGGTTCACCCTCCTGCCCAATACCGCCGGCTGCTACACAGCGGATGAAGCGGTCCGGGTAGCGCGGCTGGGACGGGCGGCCGGCTTCTCCGATCTGGTCAAACTGGAGGTGCTGGGAGATCCGCAAACCCTCCTGCCGGACACGCATGCTTTGCTGGAAGCCACCGAGATTCTGGTCAAGGAAGGGTTCATCGTGATGCCCTACACCAACGACGACCCGATCCTGGCCAA
Organism: uncultured Planctomycetia bacterium; assembly: GCA_964372955.1. GTDB lineage: Bacteria > Omnitrophota > Gorgyraeia > 1-14-0-20-64-10 > 1-14-0-20-64-10 > CAYJTC01. The sequence continues at coordinate 16,945 of CAYJTC010000015.1, forward strand.
GCGGTTGGTGGAGGCCGGTGCGGTCTGCGTGATGCCGCTGGCCGCCCCGATCGGGTCGGGACAAGGAATTTTGAATCCGCTGAACATCCGGTTCATCCGGGAGGCGGTCCAGGTGCCGGTGATCGTGGATGCCGGGGTGGGGACCGCCTCGGACGCGGCGGTCGCCATGGAACTGGGCGTGGAGGGGGTCCTGATGAACACCGGGGTGGCCGGGGCGGGGGATCCGGTGAGGATGGCCCGGGCAATGCGGCTGGCGGTCGAGGCCGGAAGACTGGCCTTCCTGGCCGGACGGATTCCAAAGAAAAGTTACGGCAGCCCTTCCAGCCCAACGACAGGAATCGTCGGAAAAGGAGGAGCGGGGTGAATCGGAATTATCGCATCGCGGTGATCCCGGGTGATGGGACCGGACCCGAGGTGGTCCGGGAAGGATTAAAGGTGCTGGATGCGGTCTCCGAGCGCAGCGGATTCGACGTGGAGCGGGTCCCCTGCGATCTGGGAGGCGAACGGTACCTGAAAACCGGCGAAACCCTGCCGGACTCGGTCCTCAAGGAGCTGCGGACCGCCTCGGCCATCTACCTGGGGGCGATCGGGCACCCGGAGGTGAAACCCGGCATCCTGGAGCAGGGAATCCTTCTGAAAATCCGGTTCGAGCTGGATCAGTACATCAACCTGCGTCCAGTCAGGCTGTACCCCGGAGTCTGGACTCCGTTAAGGGACAAAACTCCGGAACAGATCGACTTCCTGGTGGTTCGGGAGAACACCGAAGGGCTGTACGTCGGCATCGGCGGCAATTT
>CAYJTC010000015.1:17748-24098 GCA_964372955.1 uncultured Planctomycetia bacterium
CGGGGGCAATTTCAAGAAGGGAACCCCGGACGAAGTGGCCCTGCAGATCGATCTCAACACCCGCAAAGGGGTGGAGCGGTGCATCCGGTACGCCTACCAGCTGACCCGCCGGCGGGGAAGCGAGAAGAAGAAATTGACCCTCTGCGCTAAGACCAACGTCTTAACCCACGCCCATGACCTTTGGGTCCGGGTGTTCGAACAGGTGGGGCGGGAATTCCCGGAGATCCAGCAGGATTACTCCCACGTGGACGCCCTGGTGATGTGGATGGTCAAATCTCCCGAGGTGTTCGACGTGATCGTCACCACCAATATGTTCGGGGACATCATCACCGATCTGGGGGCGATGATCCAGGGGGGTTTAGGGATCGCCGCGGGAGGCAATCTGAACCCAGAGGGGGTCTCGATGTTCGAACCGATCGGCGGCTCGGCCCCCAAATACGCCGGAAAGAACATGATCAATCCGCTGGCCGCGATCGTGGCCGTCAGCATGATGCTGGCCCACCTGGGAGAGGAAGGGGCCGGCCGGCTGGTGGAGGAAGCGGTCAAGAAGGTCACCGCCACCAAACTGAAAAGCCTGGCGGCCGGGAAGATGGGTTATACCACCACTCAGGTCGGCGACCTGGTGGTGGAGGCCATGAAAGAGGTGAAGACCGAGGATGTCCTCCAAGTATAACGTCTGCGTGGTCGGAGTCGGAGCCGTGGGCGCTGAGATCCTTCGGGTTCTCCAACAGCGCCGGTTTCCGGTCGCGAAGCTGACCGTCCTGGCCCGGTCGGCCCGCGCAATCGAAGTGGACGGAACCTCTTACCCGGTTCAGGCAGTCTCTCCGGAGGCGTTTAAAGGTCAGCAGATCGTCTTCTTCGCCGGCACCGAAGGGGAGAAAGGGGCCGCCGTCACCTATGCCCAAGAGGCGATTCGCCAGGGGGCCGTCTGCATCGACAACGGCGCCGACTTCCGGATGGATCCGAAGGTCCCCTTGGTGGTTCCGGAAGTCAATCCGGAAGACCTGAAACGCCACCAGGGGCTGATCGCCAATCCGAACTGCTCCACCATCCAGATGGTGGCCGCCCTGGCTCCGATCCATCGACAGTGGGGGATCCGCCGGGTAATCGTTTCCACCTATCAGTCGGTCTCCGGGGCCGGCAGTCAGGCCATCGAAGCGCTCCAGGCGGAGACCTCAGCCGCAGTTTCTAAACAACCCTTGCCGCCTCCTCAAGCTCTGCCTCAGCAGATCGCCTTCAACCTGTTCCCGCAGATCGGGTCGTTTGAGGATCTGGGCTACACCAGTGAAGAGTGGAAGATGGTCAAGGAAACCCAGAAGATCCTGCACGACGACCGGATCCCGATCACCGCCACCACCGTCCGGGTCCCGGTGGTGGACGCCCACTCCGAATCGATCTATCTGGAAACCGAACGGCCGGCCACCGCGGACCAGATCAAAGAGCTGTGGCGCAAAAGCCCAGGGATCCTCTTTGTGGAGAGCCCGGACTATCCGATGCCGATCCAGGCGGCCCATCGGGATGAGGTCTTTGTCGGCCGGCTTCGGCCGGATCCGTTCGTCAAGAACGGCTTCACCTGCTGGGTGGTCTCCGATAACCTGCGCAAAGGGGCGGCCCTCAACGCCGTCCAGATCGCCGAACTGCTGGTGAAGGGTCCAGGGTGAAGGGTGGCAGGCTTCTTAAACTTACCCTTGCCTACGACGGCACCGACTTCGCCGGCTGGCAGCGGCAGAAAAACGGGCGTTCCATCCAAGGGGTTTTGGAGCAGACCTTCCGCCGCCTGCTGGGTCAAAAGATCCCTGTGGTCGGCTCCGGCCGGACTGATGCGGGGGTCCATGCGCAAGGGCAGGTAGCCCACGCCGTGGTCCAGACTCGCCTGACCAACCGCACAATCTTTAAGGCCCTCAACGCCCTGCTCCCTGAGGATGTGGCGGTGCGGTCGGTCTCTACGGCCTGGCCCGGTTTCCACGCCCGCTTCGGAGCCCAGCGCAAGCTCTACCGGTATGAGATCTGGAACAGCCCCATCCGCCCGGTGCTGGATCGCCACCGGCTGGTTCATATCCCGGTCCCGCTGAATCTCAACGCGATGCGCTCCGCCGCCCGCCGGCTCAAGGGCCGGCGCGATTTCAAAGCCTTTCATTCCAGCGGGCGGCCGGTCCACTCCACCGTCCGGACCCTCTACCGGCTTTCCATCCAAAAGTCCGGCCCCAGGATCCGAATCGAGGTGGAGGCCGACGGTTTCCTTTACCACATGGTTCGCCGGATCGCCGGGCTCCTCATCGAGGTTGGAAAAGGAAAGATACGGGCCAACCGGCCAACGGGTCAACGGATTATTCCCCCCACCGCCCCGGCCCGGGGGCTTTGCCTGGTCCGGGTCCGGTACCCTTCCTAAAAACTCCTTAAAAAATTTCTTGACAAGGCCCTGCCTTTGTTGATAATGAGACTCGATCTCAATAAAATGAATTCGAGTCTCAATCTCATAAGCCCATGAAAGATCAACCGGAAGTGATCCTGTTCCCCAAACACGCCCGAAGCCCGGGACAGTTCAAGGCCTGGCTGGCCACGATCCTGCAGACTTTCCAAGAACACCTGGGCCGAAAGGGCTTGAAGCTGACCCGCCAGCGGGAGGAGATTCTGAAATCCCTCATGGCGGCCAACCGCCACCTGGGGATCGATGAGGTCTACGTGACCCTGAAGAAGCAGGATCTCACCTTAGGAAGGGCCACTGTCTTCAGGACCATCAAGCTCCTCCAGGAGTGCGGCCTGGTGGCCGAGGTGGGGGCGGTCAACGGCCGCTCCAAGTACGAGCTCAAAGCCGACCGGCCGCATCACGACCACATGGTCTGCATCGAGTGCGGCCGGATCCTGGAGTTCCAGAGCCCGATGATGGAGCGGTTCCAGGATGAGGCGATCCGCCGGCATGGGTTTGTGGCCCTTTGGCACCGCCACGAAATCTTCGGCCGCTGCCGGGATTGCTGGAAGCGTGCCTCTGCCAAAAAGAAGACCGCGTCGATCGCTAGGTGAAGCCGACCAGGCTGCTGGAGGAGAAGGCTCCTTTGGAGGAGATATTTGGAAATGACCCCTCGATTCTCGAAACCGTTGCGATTTCACCGGCTCTTAGGGATCACCCTGCCGATCCTGATGGTCGCGCCAGCCGCCCTGGCCCAAGAGTCGGTCCCGGAAGAGGAAGTAATCGTGGAAGCGGTCAAGAAAGCGGAGCAGGGCCCCCTTCTGCCGGACGTCTCCGGAACCCGCATTTGCGCCGGCAAGAAGGCAACTCAAACGATGCTCAGCAAAATACCCGTCGTGGTCAACAACAATCACCGCCAGGCCTTCTCTCAACTGCCGGGCCTGCTGATCTCGGAGATGAACAACCACAGCATCATGAACATCAACTACCGGGGGATCGGCGATCCCCACGAATCGCAGGATCTGCTGACTCTCAAGGATGGGATCCCCATCGGAGTGGACCGGCTGGGCTATTCCACCACCTATTACGTCCCTCCCTTCGAATCGGTGGAGCGGGTGGAGCTGATCCGCGGAGGCGGGGCGCTTCTCTATGGTCCTCAGCCCGGTCCGGTCTTGAACTACGTCACCTACGACACCCCCACGCAGGAGGGATGGCACGGCTCCACCTCCCATACCGCCGGCTCCTTCGGGACCTACAGCGCCTTCAACCGCGGCTCGATGGCCCAAGGGCCCTGGGGAGCGTTGGCCTATCAGTATCACTCCCACTCCAACGGGCCTCGGGCCAACGAGGGGTTTGACGTGAGCGGTGGAAGCGCCAAGATGACCCGCCGCCACGGCGCCGAATCCAAATGGACGCTGAATGTAGACGCCCATGAGAGCGAAGCGCGGGAGCCGGGGCGGCTCACACTGGCCCAGTATCAGTTGAATCGGGAACAGACTCCCCGACCTGGCGACCGGCTGGAGATCTCCCGGTACGCCGCCAGTTTAAAAAACGAGACCGACGTATCTGCCAACACAAAGATCTCCTGGATCTTCTACGGGAGTTACTACGACCGCTGGTCTCTCCGCCGCACCAGCAACACCTCCACGCAGAACAACCTGGACCGCCGCGAGACGAGCGCTGGGGGGATCGAAAGCCGGGTGCGGCACGATTACCAGGCCTTCGGCGACACCCAGACGCTGACCGCCGGGGCAACCTTCTACACCTCAAGCGGTCCCCGCACTCAGGACCGCAGCGCGACAGGAAGGTACCCCACCGAGCTGGGGAATCCGATTTTCGATTTCGACTATCGGACGGTTTACGGAGCCCTCTACGGCGAAAACCGGTTCCTCTTCGGGAACCTGTCGATCGTTCCGGGATTCCGTTTGGATCTGCTGAACCAGCGGGTCAAGGAAAACTTCAATACCAGCAAGACCTCTGCCCTCCACAACATCGACGAGTTCACGGTCGTTCCGCTGGTGGGGTTAGGAATCCAATATGACATTCCCAAAAACAGCCAGTTGTACGCCAACATCTCGCAGGGGTACAAGCCGGCCCAGTTCGATGACCTGGCCCCCACCGGGAACAACACCCTTCCGGCGACCTCGTTGGACGAGGGAAAGACCTGGACGTACGAGCTGGGAGCCAGGGGCAATCCCTTGCCCTGGCTCCAGTTCGATACGAGCATCTTCCGGACGGTGTACGATAATTTCTTCGGAACCGTCACCGTCGGCTCCAACACCCAGCGCCAAAACGTCGGGAAAGCAATCTATCAGGGAGCCGATCTGGCCGGAGAAGTGAACCTCACTCAACTGGCCATCCCCTCCCAATCTGCCCGCTTCGGGACGCTCAATCTCTATGGCAACGTTTCCTTGCTGGATGCTGAATTTGATGAGGGGCCCCGTTCCGGTCTGGAGCCGGCATTCGCCCCCGCCTACCTCGCGAAGGCCGGCCTCATCTACCGATGGGCCTCATCGGGGCCCAAGGTGGCGCTCCTGGGAACGTTCGTGGAAGACCATTTCTGGGTGGACGACAACGCAGCCGGCGGAACGGGGTTGACCGCTATTCCCGCCTATATGGTGTGGGATCTCACAGGAGAGATGGCTCTGGTGAAGGATACCTTCAAGATTTTCCTGGGAATCAACAACCTCCTGGACGAGGGTTACTTCTCGCGTGTTCGCTCGGACGGCATTGAGCCGGCCACGGGACGCACCTATTATGCGGGAGCCAAGCTGGAGTTCTAGAGAGGAGATATTTCCATCATGGTGGTGTCGTGGTTCTTGAAAGGGGGGCCGGTCATGTGGCCTCTATTGATTTGCTCTATCTTGGGGTTTGCTCTCGTTGTGGAACGGCTGATCTTCTGGAGTCAGCATAGGAGACGTTCCAAACCGGAGGAATTGGACCGGTGGCTGGAGCATATCCGACACGGCCGCCTGAAAGAGGCCCTCAAGGGTGGCAAGGAAAGCCGGCATCCGGCGATCCAGGTATTGCACAGCGCCTTAAAGCATGGCGAGAGGCCTCTCTCCGACGCTCTGGAACTGGCCGTCGATGAAGCGGACGAGAAGACTCGGGAGACCCTGCCGGGGCTGGATACCGTCATCACCCTGGCACCCCTGTTGGGGATTTTCGGAACGGTCGCTGGGATCGTGAAGGCTTTCGATCTGCTGGGGCGCGCCTCCCCGACGCCCCAGGCGGTCAGCGTGGGGATCGCCGAAGCCTTGATCACCACGGAATTCGGCCTCGCCATTGCCATGCCGGCCCTGGTGTTCTACAACCTGTTCCTCACCTTAAGCGACCGGTTCGCCTTCCGGCTGGAAAGGCACGCCCACGAGTTCGAGATCCTCTATGCGCAGGCGAAGGCGAAGCCGATCTCCTCCCTGGAGGATCCGCTGGAAACCCATGCGTAAGGGACGCTGGCACCGACGGGCCCCGCGCCGGGCGCGGGTAGAGATGATTCCCTTGATCGACTGCATGTTCCTCCTTTTAACCTTCTTCATCTACGTGGCCACCGCCATGGTTCTTCAGCGTGGGATTCCGGTCGATCTGGCCCATGCCTCCTCGGGTGAGCCGCTGACCAAAGAGGTCAAGCCGATCCATGTCTTCGTCCGGATCTCCGGGGAACTCCATCTGGAGGATACACCCGTCACAGCGGCAGAGTTGAGCTCTCACTTGCGCGCTTTGGCTGCGTCTGACGCATCGATCGGTCCAAGATCCCCAAGGCCCGTGGTCGTGAATGCGGATAAGGGTGTGTTGCACGAGAGGGTCGTGGAGGTCTTGGATCTGGCCAGAGAAAGCGGGGTGAGCGATCTGGTTCTGGCAGTGGAACCCAAGGAGGGCGATTCCCGATGGCCCCACCACCTCCGTTAGGCGACGTTCCGACGATTAAGAAGGTGCGCCGTCGCCT
>CAYJTC010000016.1:0-24013 GCA_964372955.1 uncultured Planctomycetia bacterium
TGAGCTCAGTCGAAGGATGAACGGCTTGCTCAGGACGAACGGACGACGGACGCAGCCAGCCGAGAAACCAGCGCCGGAACCGGTCCGATTCGAATAATCCATGGAGATAAGTCCCCCAAACCGGACGGTCGGGCAGGCGGCAGCCGTCCCACTCGTCCGCCGGCGCTCCTCCCCGCTCCTTCAGCCGGAAAACCGGTTTCCCCCGGCGAGCCCCCTGCAGGCGGCCGATGTGAATCTCATAACCGGTGACCGGTTCTCCACTATCCAGGTGGATCCCCTTCACCTGAGCGGTCACCTTGGTCCCCAGGAACAGGGTGTCGGTGGGAAGCAGCCCCAGACCCGGCATGGCGCTCTCCGAAGACTCCAGATGCTGAGGATCGTAGATCATCCCCCCCAGCATCTGGAAGCCGCCGCAGACTCCCAGAACCTCCACCCGCTCCTCGACGCATCGGCGCAGGTACGGCTCGAAGCCGGCTCCCCGAAGCCAGCGCAGGTCCGCCATGGTGCTTTTCGATCCGGGCAGGATCAGAAGATCCGGTCTGTCGCCGTCCGTTGGGGGCCGGGTCAAATATTCCACCTGGAGATCCGGCTCCCGATGAAGCGGATCGAAATCGGTGAAGTTGGCGATGGTCGGGTACCGGATGATCCGAACCTTCAACGGCTTTGAGCCTTGAGGAAAGGAGGGGGACCGCGCGGAGTGGGTGAGCCGCTCAGCGAGCGCATCCTCCTCCGGAATCGCCAGATCGTTCAGAACCGGGATGACTCCCAGAACCGGCTTCCCGGTCCTTTCTTGAAGCCAGACAAGGCCCGGCTCCAGCAGCTGTGGATCTCCCCTGAACTTGTTGATCAGGAATCCGCAGACCCGATCACGATCCTCCGGTTCCAGAAGTTCCAGGGTTCCGATCAACTGGGCAAAGACCCCGCCCCGATCGATGTCGGCCGCCAGCAGGACCGGAGACTCCAGGCGGCGGGCGACCGCCATGTTGGCCAGATCCGATTCTTTCAGGTTGATCTCGGCAGGGGAGCCGGCCCCTTCCACAAGGAGAAGATCATACAACCCCTTCAGTTTCTCCAGGGAGGCGTCGATCGCTTCGAGCAGGCGTGGACGCCACCGCGCGAAATCGCAGGCCCGGAGGATTCCCGCCGGACGCCCCAAGACAATCACCTGTGAACAGCGGTCCTCCATCGGCTTTAAAAGAACCGGGTTCATCTCGACGGTCGGCTCCACCCCGCAGGCTTTCGCCTGAGCCGCCTGCGCGACGGCCATCTCCCCCCCGTCCCGGGTCACCCAGGCATTGTTGGACATGTTGACCGCCTTAAAGGGGGCGACCTTCCATCCCCGGCGGCGAAGGAGCCGGCCCAGGGCCGTGACCAGCACCGATTTGCCCACGTGGGAAGCGGTCCCTTGAATCATCAGCGCCTTAGCCAAAGATCTCCTTGAGGGCCGATAGAAGCCGCCGGTTCTCCTCCTCCAAACGGACCGAAATCCGAACAAACCGGCCGTGGTCCAATCCGGTGAAGTCATCGCAGGTCCGGATGAGGATCCCTTGCCGGCGCAGCGGCTCGGCCAAACTCTCTCCGGTCCAACGGAAATCCGTGATCCGGCACAGAAAGAAGTTTGCCGCCGAAGGGTACGGCTGAATCTCTGGAATCCCTTTCAACCCCTCCCAGAGGCCGGCCCGAAGATCCGAGAGCCGACGACGGGATTCCTCCAGAAACCGATCCTCCTGGGCCAGCCGGGCCCCCACCGAGGCCGCCAAACTGTTCAATACCCACGGCGGCTGGATCCGGGCCAGCCGCTGGACCATCAGCGGGGAAGCCACCAGGGCGCCGATCCGAAGTCCCGGCACCGCGAAACTTTTGCTGAAGCTTTTCAGGACGATCAGCCGCTTCAGAAGGCCCGCCTGAGGAATCAGCGAATAACGCCGCCGATCCTCCACCAGATCCATCACCGTTTCATCCACCACGGAAACAGCGCCGGCCTCATCGGCCGACCGGATCAGCCGAAGCAGATCCTCCTTCGGCCAGAGGAATCCGGTCGGATTGTTCGGGTTGCATAAGAACAACAGATCGATCCCCTTCAACGAGGGGAACCGCTTTCGATCCTCCCCATTCCAGGGAAAAATTCCCCCCCCGTCCGCCAGGACCGCCCGTTCATACTCGGTGAAGGTGGGAACGCAAATGGAGGCCCGGCTTCGGGGATGCAGACGGCTGATCAGATGGATCAGGTCCGAAGTCCCGTTGCCCGGCAGGATCTGGTCCGGAGCCACTCCTTCCCTGCGGGCGACGGCGGTCCGAAACTCCGCGTAAGTTGGCTCCGGCAGGCGACGAAGCGACGGCCCCGCCTCCCGGAGAAGGGACTCCCAATGGGGTGGAGGCCCCAACGGGTTAAGGTCCGCGCTGAAATCGAGCACCTGCTCCGGCGAGAGCCCCTGCTCTTCAACCAGATCCCAGATGTTCCCCCCGTGAGCCGTCATCCCCTCACCAAAAACAGAAGAGCGGTCAACTCCACCATCTCATTGACTGCTCCGAGGGTGTCTCCGGTGATCCCTCCCAACCGGCGAACGAACCAGGTGTTTAAGATCCAGGCGACCCCTCCTGCCAGAGGCAAGAGCATCAGGCCTTCCAGCCGGCCCACGCCGACCAGCGACAGGACCAGCGCGATCGCCGTCGCGGCCACCACCGACTCCGGCGCGCGCCGATCGGTGGCCAGCCGGCCGACCCCTTGCCGGCCCGGGACGTAGGGAAAAAACTGGGCCGAGATCACCAGGGCCCAGCGGCCTACCGCACAGGCGGTCATCAGGGCCGGGATCCACCGATCGGTGGGAATCGACTGAAAAAGAGCCCATTTCAGGCCCAGCAGAAAAAAGAGGCCGACCGCGCCAAAGGTGCCGATCCGGCTGTCCCGCATCACCTCCAGGGATTCCTTTCCTGATCGGGCTCCCAACCCATCGACCGTGTCGGCAAAGCCGTCCAGGTGCAAACACCCGGTTACCATGGCCATCACCAGAAGGGCGATCAAGGTGGCGGACGCGTTGGAAAGCCAGGAAACAAGGGAAAAAGCGGACGCGGCGGCCAAGCAGCCGATGCCGGCTCCCACCAACGGGAACCAGGCCAGCGCCCCGCCCATCTGAATCTCTTTACCGGAAACCGGAAGGATCGTCAGGAAGGCAACGGCCTGTCGGAATGAAACGAGGACCCCGCCGCCGGCTTTCATCGGCCCTTTCCGGCCACCCCACCACTCGATTTCGTCTGCCTTTGGCGGACCGACCCCCAGGGTCGATTTGCTGGTTTGCGACCAGCAAATAAATCAAGTGGTGGGGCCACGCCGGCCTCCGAGAAAGTGGCCATCTCCTTGAGCAGTTTCAGGGAGGATTCCACCAGAAAGAACCCTAGGGCGGCCCCGGTCCCTTCTCCCAATCTCATTTGAAGGTCGAAAAGAGGCGTAAGCCCCATCGCATCCAACGCGAACGAATGGCCCGGCTCCACCGAGAGATGGGAGGCGATCAGATAATCCCTGGCCTCCGGCGCCAGGCGGCAAGCAACCCAAGCGGCCACCGAAGTGATGAAACCGTCGAGCACCACCGGAACCCGGGCCTGAGCCGCTCCCAATGTGATGCCGGCCAGACAGCCGATCTCCAGGCCTCCCACGGCCGCCAGGCAGCCGATCGGATCGGCCGGATCCGGCCGGTGGTGATTGAGCGCTTGCTCGATTACCCGCACTTTTTGAAGGCGCTGCGGCCCGGTTAACCCGGTTCCGCAGCCGGTCACTTCGGAGACCGGCCTGCCGGTCCACAGAGCGGCCAGCGCCGCGGAGGCGGTGGTGTTGCCGATCCCCATGTCCCCCAGCCCAACCAGATGGATCGGATCCGTTCGATGGGCCTGCTCGAAAATCCGGAGGCCGGCCCCCAGAATCGATTGCGCCTCCTGCCGGCTCATCGCCGGCTCCCGGGCCATGTTGCCGGTCCCGGCCCGGATGCCGCAGTGGACGAGCGCTTCGATCCCATTCAGAGGAGCGGCCACCCCGGCATCCACCACCTGCACCTGCGCCCCGACCTGGCGGGCCAGCACATTGATGGCGGCCCCTCCGTTTAAGAAATTGGCCACCATCTGGGCCGTTACCGCCTGGGGGTACGCGCTGACTCCTTCCTGAACCACCCCGTGGTCTGCCGCCACCGTGAAAATCAGCTTTCTTTCGAAAGAGGGCACAGGGTCTCCGGTCATGCCGGCGATCCGGACCGCCAGATCTTCGAGCTTTCCCAGGGAGCCGGCCGGTTTGGTCAGGGAATTCCACCTTCGCCGCGCCTGCTCCTGCGCCTGCCGGTCAATGGGAGGAATTGCGATTTGCGTCACTTCAGCCTCATGGGTATGCCAGAGACCATGAAGTAAACCCGGTCGGCCGCCGCGGCGGCTTCCTGATTGACCCGCCCCAACAGGTCGCGGAACTCCCGTCCCAGAGGATGATCCGGAACGATTCCCAGGCCTACCTCGTTGGTGACGAAAACGGCTGAAAGACCGGGCTTTCGGCAGGCCCGAAGCAGAGAGCGGACCCGGATTAAAACCTGCGCGGAGGATTGCTTCTCCAGAAGAAGATTGGTGATGAAAGTCGGAAGGCAGTCCAAAATCAGGAAGGTTCCAGAACTCAAGAGTTCCTTAGGAAGCCGCTCCGGAAGACGGACCGGCTCCTCCAGCGTCTGCCAGGCTCCGTTACGGTTCTTCCGGTGGAGGGAGATCCGCCGGCGCATCTCGCTATCGCAGGCAACGGCCGTGGCGACAAACAAGCGGCGGCGGGCTTCTGTCTGCCGGGCCAGGCGGAGAGCGAAATCGCTCTTGCCGGCCCGGGCGCCTCCGGTGACCAGGATAAGTCCAGAATGAAAAGGGGCTTCCCCCTTCTGAAGGAGCGAAGCCCGTAAAGATGCAGGCACCGTTGGTTCCTCCCCCTCGAAGGAACATTTCTGTCGGCTGAATCAGCGGCTTCGCGAGGTCTCCTGGCTTCCGGGCTTTTTCCCTACTTTCGCTCCTTCCCGCCCGGAGAATAGGTGCCAGGATTAATCCTGGCACCTATCTCTAGACAGTGGTTGTCTGCGATTTCGGCCTTCCCGGTTACAGTGGCGGGGCCGCGCCCGTTTTTCACGGGGCTTCCCTCACACGATGCCGCACTCCAATTGTCAGTCTCTTAGTAACACGCTCCCACCCACCGCGTCAAGGCCAAATTTTCAGGTGAAAATTTTCAGGCTATGGAGTTCCTCCCGGCCCACGCCATGCGCAAAGGAACCGCCGGAGCGGGGGTGAGGTCAGCTCTTAAAAGATCTGCAGGCCCAGGTAGAGCGCGGCGCTGACGATGAGGCCGGCGCCGAGGACGCCGGCGGCGATCGCCGGGAAGGCCAGCCGAAAGGGGAGTTTAAACAGGAAGGCGGCCGCGCAACCGGTCCAGGCCCCGGTCATCGGCAGGGGCACCGCCACGAATAAGGCCAAGCCAACGGCTTCATAGCGGCGCACCAGGTCCGCTTTGGCTTCGGTCCGGGCGAAAAACCAGTCGAAGAATCGTTTCCAACGCGGAAAACGGGACAGCCCGGCCTGGATGGAATTGTATCCGATCAAAAGCGGCGCGATCGGAAGTAGATTGCCCAGGCAGGCCCACCAGAAAGCCTTCGGGAGGCTTAGTCCCAGGGCCACGCCGGCTGGTATTCCTCCACGGACCTCCGAGATCGGCAGGGCGGATACCACCACCGTCACCAGCTCCGGAGGAAACCCTTTCAATCCCTCAACGATCGTTTGGATCAAATCCGTATGCTCCAATCAACGGCACGAAGACGCAACTGCAGACCGCCCGCATTTGAAAACCTTCCCCCGAGCGCTCCACCAGGGTGAGGGTCTGGTCCAGATTCTGGCCAATCGGGATCACCAAGCGACCTCCATCGGAAAGCTGTCGCTTGAGCGTCTCCGGAACTCCGGGGGCGGAAGCCGTCACCAAAATCCCATCAAACGGGGCCTCTTCTGGCCATCCTAATGTCCCATCCCCGATCCGGATCTCCACGTTCCGGTAGCCCAACTCTTCAAGACGATGCGAGGCCCCTTCAGCCAGTTCAGGAATCCGCTCAATCGAATACACCTTTCCGGCGATTTCCGCCAGGATGGCGGTCTGGTAGCCGGATCCCGTTCCGACCTCCAGAATCCGGGCCTCGAGACGCACAGAGAGCAGCTCCGTCATCAAAGCGACGATGTACGGCTGAGAGATGGTCTGCCCTTCTCCGATCGAAAGCGGATGGTCGCCGTAGCTTTTCCCCCGCTGCGGCTCCGGCACGAACCGGTGACGCAGAACCCTGGCGAAAGCCGAGAGCACCTGGGGGTCCCGAATCCCCCGGCGCTCGAGCTGGTCGGCCACCATCCGGCGCCTCTGCTCCTGAAATGCTAGCTCGGCGCTCTCGCTAGAGACTGGCGATCCTTCCATAGGATGAACAGAAGCCTAAAGAAACGGACGGTATCCCTCAAAGGACGAATGAAACTTAAATTCCGACGGTAAACGGAGCTGACCGGAACCGACCGGATCCTGCAGCCGGCCCACGCGGCTTTGACCACTAGTTCCGACTCGACTTCGAACCGCTCGCAGGTCAAACTCACCGTCTCCAACAGGCGGCGCGAGATCAACCGGAAGCCACACTGGGTATCCGGCAGAGGCTGACCGCTGATCCGCGACAAAAACCAGGACATCGCCCGGTTGGTCACCCAGCGGTCCAGAGGCATCCCTTGAGGAGCCCGCATCCGGTTGCCCAGAATCAGATCCGTGGTCCCTCGGCCGGCGGCTTCAAAAAACCGGGGAATCTCCTCCGGAAGATGCTGGCCGTCCGCGTCCATAGTCAGAATCCAATGGTATCCCTCTTTGAGCGCCGCCGCCATCCCTTCCCGAAGCGCGGTTCCCTTGCCCCCGTTGACGGGACGGCGGATCACCCGGGCACCGGCCGCTTCCGCCTCCCGAATCGTGGCGTCCCGGGAGGCGTCATCCACCACGAGGACCGGCAGACCCAAAGCGGCGACCGCCTTCACCAGCGGACCGATCGTGGCCTGCGCCTGATAGGCCGGGATCACCACACAGGGGGAGGGATTACAGGATAAGGGTGGGGCCGGGTTTCCAGAATGCATGGAAAAGGTACCACTGAGTCGGATATTGGCGGATGTATCGGGCCATCACCTCCAGACAGGATTGGCTGAGCTGGCGCACCGCCTCCTGCCGATTGGCTCCCGCCGGCGGGAAGATCGGCTTTTCCAGAACGAACCGGTATCGCCCGTCCTGCTCCCGGACAAGAAACCCGGGGACGATCGGGGCTTCGGTTCTTAGGCTAAAGGCGGCCGGGCCAGTCGGGACCTGCAGGGTCTCTCCGAAAAGAGGAAGCGTGAGGCCATGGTTGGTGAAATCCCGGTCGGCCACGAGCGCTAAGATCCGGTTGCTCCGGAGGACGGAAAGCCCGGTTTCAAAGAAGGTCCGCCGATCCATTCCCTGAAGAGGAACGGCCGCTACACCAGCCTTCGCCCGCTGCCGGTCGAAGAAGGCGTTGACCCTTGGATTCCGATGGGTCAGAACCACCGCGTGCACCGGGAACCCCAACAGCGCCAGGACCGCTCCGGCCATTTCAAAATTCCCCAAGTGGGCGGTCAGCCCAATCGCCCCCTTCCCGGCCCGGAGCGCCTCCTGCATATGCTCCACCCCCTCCAGCTTCACCCAGTCCCGAAGAGATTCTTGAGAAAGGCGGCTGAACCGGAAGAAGTCGACCAAGTACATGGCGAAATTCCGGAACACCTCCAGGACCTGGGCCTGCGAAACCTGCCCGGTTCCTCGGATCCGCTCTAAATTCTGCCGAACCCCTTCTCGATCCCTCCGGCAGCGCCAGGCGTAAAGATCCGCCACCTTTCGGGCGACCGCGTAGCATACCGGCCGGGGCAGAGCTAAAGCCAGAGCGGATCCGATCCGGTAAAGGACGTAGAAAAGCACTAAGCGTTTAAGATGAGCCGAGCAGCATCGATGGCGGAATTCGGTTTGCCCAAACGCCGGGCATTGGCGGCCATATCCCTAAGCTCCTGCGGGTGGTCCAGCAGGCGACCCACAAGATCAGGCAGGTCCCTGGGCCCGCTGGCTTGAGCCGCCGCGCCGGAGCTCGTCAGGAAATGGGCGTTCTTGATCTCTTGGCCTGGAATCGGATCCAGAACCACCATCGGCAACCCCATCGCCAGCGCTTCCGAGGTGGTCAGCCCCCCCGGTTTGGTGATGATCAGGGTCGCCACGTTCATGAGGTCGGTGATGAATTCCACATGCCCGAACACCCGGACCGGGCAGCGCAGCCGCGGAATCTCGGCAATCAGCCGGTGGTACAGCGGCTCGTTGCTGCCGGCGACCACCAGAAGCTGAAGCGGCTTGCCCAGCGAATCCAGAACCCGAACCGCCTCCAGCAGAGGACCCAGACCCTGTCCTCCGCCCATAATCAGCAGGGTCGGCACCCCATTGGAGATCTGAAGCCGGCGGTAGATGGCCGCGATGTTCGGCGGCTCGGCGAATCCGGGATCGATCGGAATGCCTGAGGCATGGACCCGGCCCGGATCGATCCGGTGATGAATCAGCCATTGGCGGGTCTCTTCGGCTCCCACGACGTAGCCGTCCACCTGCCCATGCACCCAGTAGGCGTGGGGTTGGAAATCGGTGATAACCCCATACAGGGGTGTGGAGATCCCCCGTTCCTTCTTATAATCGGCCACTAAGCCACAGGGGAAAGCCTGCGTGCAGGCCACTGCCTCCGGACCAAACTCCTCCAGAAGGGCGTGCAGGCGGGGGGAATCGTACCGGTGCAGAAGCCGGCGCAGGTGCTCCGAACGTTTGACCACTTCCGGGTTATCATACAGGTAGTCCCAGAGCTCGGGGAGCTTCTGGATCACCGACAGATACATCCGGTCCACGATCCGGGCCAGAATCGGATTCAAGTATTGGAAGGCGTCGATGGTCAGCAGCTCGGCCTCCGGCTCAAGTCGGCGAATCCCCTCCTCCAGGGCCCGGGCCGCCTGGAAATGCCCTGAGCGGACCGTGATGTACATCAACAGGATCTTTTTGCGCACCCCGTTAGACCTCCCAGTTTCCAGAACACCCCCCTAGAAGAACACCGCCCCGCTTGTTTTTCAATTCTTCGTTGAGATTAAAAATAGGTCTAACGGGGCGCATCTTATGAGGAAATCGCCAGGACCTTCTTGATCCTTTCCAGGGCCGCTTTAAGCCGGGGTTCCGGTGCTACCAGCGCGAACCGGACGTACCCTTCCCCGTATTCCCCGAAACCGGTCCCCGGCGCGGTGACCACCCCCGCCTCCTCCACCAGAAGCTGGGCGAACTCCAATGAAGACAGAGCGCTGAACTTCGGAGGAACATGAGCCCAGATGTAAAAAGTGGCCTTGGGGCATGGGACTTCCCAGCCCAGATCGTTTAAGCCCTTGACGAATAGGTCCCGCCGCTTCCGGTAGGTCTCCACCAGATCCTTGACGAAATCCTGCGGACCGGTCAGCGCCTTGATGGCCGCCTGCTGGACCGCCCGGAAGATCCCGAAATCGATGTACGATTTGGTCTTCTCCAGGGACCGCAGGATCTGGGCGTTGCCCGCCACCCATCCAACCCGCCATCCGGCCATGTTGTAGCTTTTCGAGCAGGTGTGGAACTCGACACCGTACGCCTTTCTGGCATCCTTGACCTGCAGAAGGCTGGGGGTTTTGTATCCGTCGAAGACGATATCCGAATAGGCCAGATCGGAGCAGAGGATCAGCTCTTTGCCTTGCGCCCAGTCAACCAGATCCTCGTAGAAGTCTAAGTCCACGCAGGCGGTGGTCGGGTTGTGAGGATAGCTGACGAAAAGAATCTTGGCTCGGCTGACCACCTCCTTGCTCAAGGCCCGGAAATTGGGCCGGAACTGGTTTCCCGGGCCGATTGGAATGTTGTACAGGATCCCCCCGGCCATGACCACCCCGTTTTCGTGGACCGGGTAGGCAGGGTTGGGCACCAGACCCATGTCGTCGCTGTTTAAGAAGGCCAGCGACAAATGGGCGATCCCTTCCTTCGAGCCGATCAGCGGCAGGACTTCCGTCTTCGGGTCCAGTCTCACGTCGAACCGCTCCTGGTACCAGTGGGCGATCGCTTCCCTCAGTTTTTCCTCCACCTCCCCGTGCGGCCGGGAATATCGCTGGTTCTCCACGTCCCGGGCGGCCCGGCAGAGTTCCTCCACCACATGGGGAGGGCTGGGCAGATCCGGGTTTCCCATTCCCAAGTCGATCACATCCAGCCCCTTGGCCTTGGCCTTCGCCTTGAGCTGATCCATGAGGGTGAACAGGTACAGGGGGAGCCGCTTCATCCGGTTCGCTTCTTGCATCATTTCTCCTGTAAAGCCTCAAAAGCGTTATAGGAAGATCGCACGTACGGAGCGCTGGAAACAAAGGAAAACCCCATCTCCAGCGCCCAAGTACGGTAAACCGCGAACTGCTCCGGAGCAACGAACGCCTTCACTTCAGGATGGTCCGGGGTCGGCCGCAGGTACTGCCCGATCGTCAGGAAATCGCATTCCACCTCCCGCAAATCCATCATCGCCCGGCGCACCTCTTGCGGCTCCTCCCCCAGGCCGACCATCAGGCCGCTTTTCGTCTTCAACCGAGTTCGCCCCAGCTCCTTGGCCAAACGCAGCGTCTCCAAAGAGCGCCGGTAACCGGCCTGCGGGCGGACCGGCAGGGAGAGCCGCTCCACCGTCTCCAGATTATGATTGTAAACCTCCGGGCCGGCTTCCACCACCGTCCGGATCAGTTCCGCCCGGGCATGGAAGTCGGGGGTGAGCACCTCGACCTGGATCCCCGAACAGCGGTCCCGGATCGCCCGGATCGAGACGGCGAACGCCCCGGACCCCTCATCCGCCAGATCATCCCGGGCCACCGACGTCACCACCACATACCGCAGACCCATCCGCGCCACCGCCTCCGCCAGCCGCCGCGGCTCATCGGAATCCACTGGCGCCGGCCGTCCCGTGGTCACCGCGCAGAAGGAACAGCGCCGGGTGCACCGGTCTCCCAGAATCATGAAGGTGACGTTGCCGTGGCTCCAGCATTCCCCCAGATTGGGGCAGCGGGCCTCCTCGCAGACCGTGTGGAGCTTGAATTCCTCCACCAGGCGCTTGGCCTGATCCCACTGGCCATGGACCGCCAGAGGGCGCCTCAGCCAGGCCGGCAGAGAGGCTCTACCGGCTTCCCGCATAATAGATCGACCGGTCCAAGGCCATAGCGGAAACTTCCCAAAGCGACTCGCTCATCGTCGGATGTCCATGGAGCGTCTCCGCCAGATCCTCCAGAGTCAGCCGCCTCTGAATGGCGAGCGCGGCTTCACCGATCAGATCGGTGGCCCGGGCCCCGAAGATCTGCGTTCCCAAAAGTTCTCCGCTCTTCCGGTCCGCCACCACCTGCACGAACCCTTCCTCCTCTTCCAGCGTCAAAGCCCGGGCGAACCCGGCAAAGCTCAAGCGGCTGACCTGGGTTTGCCGGCCTTCTTCAGCCGCCTCCTTTTCGGTCAACCCGACGCTGGCAATCTCCGGCTCTGTGTAAATGGCGTCGGGCACCACCCGGTAGTCGACCTGTCTGCGATCTCCGGCGGCATTGTCCGCCGCCAGCGCCCCTTCGTAGCTGGCGGTGCCGGCCAGCTGGTATTCCCCCAAGAGATCTCCGATCCCGAAAATGGAGGGAACCCGGGTCCGGAGCGTTTCATCCACTGGAAGGCCTCCCCGTTCCAGCTTCAATCCCAGAGCTTGGCCCCCCTCCGGAAAAACGGGCTGCCGGCCCGCCGCCACCAAGACGATCGATCCCGGGACGGTTTCCCCGTGAGCCAGCAGGACCGCGGCCCCTCCGGAAGGCTCCCGCCGGACCTGCAGGACCGGAGAATCGGTCAGGACCTTCACCCCTCGGCGCTGGAGGCTCTCGGAAAAAGCCTGAGCGATCCTGGCATCCTGCGCCGGAAGCAGCTGGGAGGCGGCCTCCACCAGGGTGACCGGCACCCCCAGATCCGCGAAATAGCTGGCGAACTCAGAACCGATCACGCCGGCGCCCACGACCACCAGCGATTCCGGAATCCGGTCCAGATCCAGAATTTCATCGGAGGTGATTACGGTTTTACCGTCCACCGGACAGCCGGGCAATTCCCCCGGCCGGGATCCGGTGGCCAACACCATGGCTTCGGCCTTGAGACCCCGGGCCGGCTGATTCGGCGCCCTGACCTCCACCTCGTGAGGGCCCTGCAGGATTCCGCTTCCCTGAATCCAATCGACCTTCGACCGGCTCAACAAACCGGTCAACCCGGCTCTCAACCGCCGGAGGATCCGCTCCTTCCGGGCCAGCACCAAGGCCAGGTCCGGGTGGAAGCGATCTACCCGAATCCCAAGCCGCTCCGATTGTCTAAGCTGCCGCGCCAGCCGGGCGGTGGTTCCCAAAGCGCGCGAAGGGATGCAGCCCCGGTTTAGACAGGTCCCTCCCAGCGGACCCGGATCAATCAGGCAAACCCGAAGACCCCGCCCAACTCCCCGAACCGCCGCCGAAAGGCCGCCCGGCCCCCCTCCCAAAACGCACAAGTCGTAGGCAATCAATTCGCCCCCCTCTTTCCCCATCATTTTGTTTTCAACTTCGCGATAATCGCTTCCGCCATCTCCCGGGTCCCAACGGCAGAAGCATCCCCCCTCGGCTTCAGATCATAGGTGACCGAACGGCCCTCCTGTAAAACTTCGGAAACGGCCCGCTCCAGCCGGTTCGCCGCCTCCATTTCGCCCAGATGTCGGAGCATCAGCACCCCCGAGAGGATGGTCGCGGTCGGGTTGACCTTGTTGAGGCCCTGATATTTCGGAGCCGAGCCGTGGACCGGCTCAAACAGGGCGTTTTCCTGGCCGATGTTGGCGCCGGGCGCTACCCCTAAGCCCCCGATCAACCCGGCGCACAGGTCGGAAATGATGTCCCCGTAAAGGTTGGTCAGGACCAGCACGTCGAACTCCTGCGGCCGCTGGACCAGCTGCATGCACAGGTTGTCCACCAGCCGGTCCTCCGCCCCCACCTTCTGGACGTACTCTTGGGCAATCTTTCGGAACACCTCGAGGAAAAGACCGTCGGTGAACTTCATGATGTTGGCCTTGTGCACCGCCGTCACTTTCTTGCGGCCGTTCTTCAAGGCGTACTCGAAGGCAAACCGGATGATCCGCTCCGAGGCGGTGGCGGAAATCGGCTTGAGCGAAATCGCCGCATCGGGCCGGATCGTCTTTCCCCCATGGGCCTTGACCCAAGCGATCAGCTCCCGAACCTCCGGGGTGCCCTCATCGTATTCGATCCCCGCGTACAGGTCCTCCGAGTTCTCCCGGATAATCACCAGATCCACCCGGTCGTGGGGAGAAGGCACCCCGGCATAGAGCCGGCAGGGCCGGACGCAGGCGTACAGATCCAGCGCGTGCCTTAAGCCCACGTTAACCGAACGGATCCCGGTCCCGATCGGAGTGGTGATCGGCCCTTTGAGCGCCACTTTATTGCGGCGGATCGACTCCAGCAGGGGCTCCGGCAAAGGGGTCCCAAATTGGGGCATCGCCCCTTCCCCGGCATTATGGATCTCCCAATCGATTGAAACACCGGTGGCGTCTAGACAGGCCTTGGCGGCGGTGGCCACCTCCGGCCCGATCCCGTCTCCGGGAATCAGCGTGATCTTGTAGGGCATCTATAGACCTTGAATGAATCTCTCCAACCGGTCCAATCCTTCCCGAATCTGATCGATCCCGGTCACGAAACTGAACCGCACATGGGTATCCCAACCAAACCCGGCTCCCGGAATCAAGGCGACCCCCGCTTCTTTAAGTAGTTTCTCACAGAAAAGGTTAGAGCTTAAACCCGCGGCGGAAATGTCGGCGAAACAGTAAAAAGCCCCTTCCGGCTTGACGAAAGAGATCTTCGGGATTTTCGACAGCCGCTCCAGAAGCAGATCCCTCCTGCGCTTGAACTCCTCCACCCTCTTGACCAGAAACGCCTGATCTCCGGTTAATGCCGCCACTGCCGCCTTTTGGCTGATCGAAGTGGGGTTGGAGGTGGAATGATCCTGAAGGCGGCCGGCCGCTTCGATCACCTCCGCGGGCCCGGCGCAGTAGCCGATCCGCCACCCGGTCATCGCATAGGTCTTGGAAACTCCGTCCACCACCACGGTCCGGCGGTAAAGCTCCGGAGACAGGGCCGCGAAGGAGGGGGCCTGGCCCTCGTAGAGAAGCCGGCAGTAAATTTCATCGCTGATCACCCACAGCCCCCGTTCGAGAACCACGGAGGCGATCTCCCTCAACGAGGGATCCTTAAGGAGCGTGCCCGTCGGGTTGGAGGGGCTGTTCAAGATCAAGACGCGGCTTCGCGGGGAGCAGGCCTTCTCCAAGGCCTTTCGAGTCAGCTGGAAACCATCGGAAACAGCGGTCCGAACCTCCACCGGCGCCGCACCGGCCAACCGGACCATCTCCGGATAGCTGACCCAGTAAGGAGAGGGGATCAGCACCTCATCTCCGTCCTGAGCCAGCGTCTGAAGGAGATTATAGATGGCCTGTTTGGCGCCGCAGGTGACGGCGATCTGCTCCGGTTTGTAGGAAAGCCCCCGGTCCCGCTGGAAATAAGTCTGGATGGCGGCCTTCAGTTCCGGGATGCCGGTGGTGGGAGTGTATTTGGTGAACCCCTGCTGGATCGCCTGGACGGCGGCCGCCTTGATCGGCTCCGGAGTGTCGAAATCCGGTTCCCCGGCGGCCAGGTTGACCACCTTTTGACCCTGGGCCGCCAGCTGCTTGGCCAGGGCGGTGATCTTCAAGGTGGGGGAGGGTTGGACCGCCTGTATCCGCTGCGTGAGCACGGCAGGAGTCCTTTTGTTTAAGGCTGGCCGGGCCGGTCTTTCTTGAAGAATTTGCGCAAGCCCTCGAAGAAGCCCTCCGGTTTCTTCTCTTCCGGCTTCTTCTTAGGTGATTCCGGCTTCCGCTCTTCCGGCTTCTTTGCCTCCTTCACCGGTTTTTCCGGCTTGGGAGCGGAGACCTCGGCCGCCGGCTTCTTGGGTTTCTTCTCTTTCGGCGCGGGTATCTCCACTAACTCCAACACCGACATGGAAGCCCCGTCTCCGGCCCGATAGCCGGTGTGCAAAATCCGGGTGTAGCCGCCGGCCCGGCTGGCGAAGCGAGGGGCCACCTCAGAGAAGAGCTTGGCTACTCCACTCGGGTCGTTCAAGAGCGAGAGGGCGCGCCGACGGTCGGAGAGCGATCCGGACTTGCCCAGCGTGATCAGCCGTTCCGCCAGCCGCTGGGTCTCCTTGGCGCGAGCATGCGTCGTACGGATCCGTTCGTGTCGCAGCAGCGCCGATACGAGGCTGCGGACTGTGGCCTTGCGCCAGCTGCTGAACCTGCCTAGATTCCGGGTATGCGTGGCATGCGGCATAGCGTTTTATCCGGCGCTCACCTGCTCCAACGTGTGGCGGTCCAGTTTCATTCCCAGTGAGAGCCCCATCGCCGTCAGGATCTCGGAGATCTCCGCCAATGATTTCTTCCCGAAGTTGCGGAACTTCAGCATCTCCGGCTCTGACTTCTGGACCAGGTCGGCGATCGTCTTGATCTTCGCTTCCCGAAGACAGTTGGCGGATCGGACGGAAAGCTCCAGTTCGCCGACCGGCATCCGGAGCTTCTCGATCACCTCCGGAGACAAAGCCGTTTCCTCCTCGGCCCCTTCCTCCGCCGGCAGTTCGCCGATGGCGGTGAAAACTTCCAGATGCCTCTGAAGGATGTGGCCCGCGGTCAGAAGGGCTTCCTTCGGGTTGAGCGATCCGTTGGTCCCGATCTCCAGGATCAGCCGTTCATAGTCGGTCATTTGTCCGACCCGCGTGTTCTCCACATGGAAGTTCACCTTCCGAACCGGCGTGAAGATTGAATCGACCGGGAGCACCCCGATGGGCTGAGACTCCTTGCGGTTACGCTCCGCTGGCGCGTAGCCGCGTCCGACCCCCAGATCCATCTCCAAATGGAACTTCGCCGGCTTGGTGAGGGTGGCGATGTGCAGATCGGGATTCAGAATCTCCACCGTCTCGTCGGTTTCGATCTGATCGGCGGTGATCTTCCCCTTCTTCTCGGTCTTGAGGGTGAGCGTCTTGGGAGAACGGGTGTGTGATCGAAGGACCAGCTGTTTAATGTTCATGATGATCTCGGAAACATCCTCCACCACTCCGGGAATCGACGAGAACTCGTGGAGGACCCCATCGAACTTGACCGAAGTGATCGCCGCCCCCTCCAAGGAAGAGAGCAGCGCCCGCCTTAAGGCGTTGCCTAAGGTTGTCCCATAGCCCCGCTCGAAGGGCTCCGCCGTGAACTTGCCGTAGGTCAAGGAATACGACGATTCGTCGCACTCCACCTTCGAGGGCATCTCAAAATCTTTCCACGCGATTCCCATTCAGAAGCCTCCCCTTGTCATCCTCGGGCTTGACCCGAGGATCTGATCCCCGCTTCCGCGGGGATGACGCATCGCGTCAGCGTGAATAAAGCTCGACGATCAGCTGCTCCGAGATCGGGAACTGGACATCCTGCCGGGTCGGTTTCCCAACCACGGTCCCCTCCAAACCCTCCAGACTCCGGCTCAGCCAGGCCGGTACAGCCCGCTCTTTAGTCAGTTCACAGTTCTCCTTCGCGGCCTTCAAGAACTTCTCCCCGCCCGCCAGCCGAATGGCCTGGCCCTGTTTGACCCGATAGGAAGGGATGTCCACCCGGCGGCCCTGGACTTGGACATGCCCGAATCGGACCATCTGCCGGGCCTGAGGACGGGAAGAGGCAAATCCAAATCGGAAGATGACGTTGTCCAGCCGCTCTTCCAGAAGCTCCAGAAGCTTCTCACCCGTGACCCCCTTAGCCCGCGAGGCCTCCGCGAAGGTCTTGCGGAAAGGCCGCTCCAACAGGCCGTATATCCTTTTCACCTTCTGCTTCTCCCGCAGCTGAAGCCCGTAATCGGAAAGCTTCACCCGGTTCTGCCCATGCTGGCCGGGAGGGAAACCCCTCTTGTTAAAGGGACACTTCTCGGTCATACATTTGGTCCCCTTGAGAAACAGCTTCATCCCCTGACGGCGACAGATCCGGCAGGCCGGTCCGATGTAGCGCGCCATTACACGCGGCGCCTTTTCGGGGGACGGCACCCGTTATGAGGAACGGGGGTGACATCCCGAATGAGGGTAATCGTCAAGCCCGCCGCCTGGAGAGCCCGGATCGCCGACTCCCGCCCGGAGCCGGGTCCCTTGACATGGACCTCCACCTCCTTGACCCCCATGCTCATTGCCTTTTTAGCCGCGTTCTCCGCCGCCACCTGCGCGGCGAAGGGAGTGGCCTTCTTGGAGCCGCTGAAGCCCGCCACTCCCGTGGAGGCCCAGCAAATGGCATTCCCTTGCTTGTCCGTGATGGTGACGATGGTATTGTTGAAGGTCGCCTGGATGTGAGCGATCCCGCTGGTGACATGGACCTTCAGTTTCTTCCGTGGGCTGGCTTGCGCCATTGAAACTTCCTCCTGTTAAGAGCCGGCTGCTTTTGCCGCCGGGGCCTGGCCGGAGCCTATCGAACGGGCGGCCGGTTTCTTGACGCCTCCGAGAATACGCCGGGGGCCCTTGCGGGTCCGGGCGTTGGTGTGCGTCCGCTGTCCCCGAACGGGCAGTCCCCGCCGGTGCCGGAGACCCCGGTAAGAGCCGACGTCGATCAGGCGCTTGATGTTCTGGGAAATCTCCCGTTTCAGATCCCCCTCCACCTTGTAGTTCTGAGTGATCACCGAGGTGATCCGGGTGATCTGAGCGTCGGTCAAATCCTTGGTGCGGACGGCCGGATCCACTTCGGCCGCGCCCAGCACGGTCCGGGCGTTCCCACGCCCGATTCCATACAGATAGGTCAGGGCAACGTCGATCCGCTTGTTCTTCGGCAAATCCACTCCGACGACACGAGCCATGGTTTAGCCTTGCCTTTGCTTATGACGCGGATTGCTGCAGATGACCCGGATCACCCGGTTTCGCTTGACGATCCGGCACCGTTCGCAGATCCGACGTATGGACGCCTTAACCTTCATTCTGCTCCTTCTCCCGGCTCACGTCCGGGTCCTAAAGGTGATCCTTCCCCGGCTCAAGTCGTAGGGTGAGAGCTCCACCGTCACCTTGTCCCCCGGGAGGATCCGGATGAAGTGCATCCGCATCTTCCCCGCCACATGCGCCAGGATCCGGTGCCCGTTTTCCAACTCCACCCGAAACATCGCGTTGGGCAGCGCCTCCAGAACCGTTCCCTCTACCTGGATGGCTTCTTCCTTCACGTTTCTCCGGCCACCGAAGAGTGGCTCATCTTAAGTAGAGTCCCGCCGAAGGCGGGGCTTCTTTGGGCACGTCAGAATCTCTGGTCCTGAATCGGTAATCGCCACCGTATGCTCGAAATGGGCCGAGAGTTTCCCGTCCTGAGTCACGGCCGTCCATCCATCGGGCAGAATGTCCACCCCAGGACCACCCTGATTCACCATCGGCTCGATCGCCAGAACCATGCCGGGTTCAAGAACCGGCCCGTATCCGGGCTTCCCGTAATTGGGAATCTGGGGCGGCTCATGCAGCTGCGTGCCGATCCCATGCCCGACGAACTCCCGGACCACTGAGTAGCCGCGCGACTCGACCGTCGTCTGGACCGCGTGGGAAATGTCGGACAGGCGGTTGCCGGCCTTCGCCCGCTCAATTCCTTCCGCCAACGCCCGCTCGGTCACCCGGAGCAGATCCTCGGCCTCGGGAGAAATCAGGCCTACCGGAGCCGTAAAGGCAGCGTCCGAATAGTAGCCGTCCACCACCGCTCCCACATCCAACCCCACGATGTCCCCCTCCTTGAGCTTCCGTCCGGAGGGAATCCCGTGCACCACCTCCTCGTTGATCGAGGCGCAGATCGTGCCGGGAAACCCCCGGTATCCCTTAAATGCCGACTTGCCGCCGAGCTTGGCGATCGTATCCCCGGCCAATCCGTCCAGCTCCAACGTGGAGACACCCGGCCGCACCGCCTGCTTGAGCGTCTCGATCACCTCAGCAACGATCCGGCCGGCTTGACGCATCCTCTCCATCTGGCTCTCGGTCTTCAACTCAATCACCCCACCACCTCTGTTTGCCCGCCTCCGGCGGACCGGCCCGCAGGGCCGATCTGGCCCCACATCGTTAGGCCCACCGTGGGCCAGATAACGGAGGTGGTGGGGTCACCCCGCCAGGCACTCCTGCCGAAGCACACCGACGAGCGCTTTGTACTGCTCTTCGATCCCCAGCTCTCCGGAAACGAACCTCAGCTTTCCCTGGCCCCGATAAAAATCGAGCAGGGGGGCCGTCTGAGTCCGGTAAACATTCAGCCGGTTTAAGATGGTCTCCGGCTTGTCGTCCGGCCGAGTCTTCAAAGCGCCTCCGCACCGATCGCAGATCCCTTCCCGCTTGGATGGAAGCCGCTCCACATGATAATTGGCCTCGCATTTCTCGCAGACCCGGCGGCCCGCCAGCCGGGTCACCATCGTCTGGGGAGAAACCTCAAATCCAATCGTCAGATCGATGGGGGTCTGCCCTTCTTGAACGAACGCCTCATCCAAGGCGCTGGCCTGATCTACCGTCCGGGGAAACCCATCCAACACGAACGAATCGGCCTTTCCGAAAGTCTTCAGCCGCTCAAGAACCAACCGGGTCACCAGCGGGTCCGGAACCAGGGCCCCCTTCTGGATGGTGCGGGCCACCTCCTGCCCGACCGGCCCTCCCCGCCGAACCGCTTCCCTCAGCAGATTCCCGCTGGACAGGTGGGCCACTTGCTTGCGCTCCATCAGGATCGCGGCCAGCGTCCCTTTCCCCGCCCCCGGAGGTCCCAGGAAGATCAATCTCACCCCGCACCTTTGACCGACCAATAAACGGCCGTTCCAAATAGAAAAGTTCTTAAACGCTTCATCGCTCGACTCATTCCATTGTCCGGTCTATGGAGAAACGCCTCCGGTTACCCCCCCCAGGGTCGGTCCAAAGGTGCGGGGCTACCGCCGAGCCCGAAGACGGCCGTGGGTCAGGAATCCCTCATAGTTCCTCATCAAGAGGAACGACTCCACCTGGCGCATCGTGTCCAGCATCACCCCCACGATGATCAGAAGGCTGGTTCCGCCCAAGAAGCTGGCCACCAGATACGGGATCCCCAGCCACCGGCTGACCATGTCCGGAAAGACGGCGACGAAAGCCAGGAAAATCGCCCCGGGCAGCGTGATCCGGGTCAAGAGTCTGTCAAAGAACTCCGCCGTGGGCTTACCCGGCCGGATGCCCGGAATGAACCCGCCGAATTTCTTCATGTTGTCGGCCACATCCACCGGGTTGAACGCGATCGCCGTGTAAAAATAGGCGAAAAAGACAATCAGCGTCGAATACAGCGCCGTGTGGAACCACGCCCCCCGGGTGATCCACTGAGCCACCTGGTTGAGCGCCTGGATCCCGGTGAAGCCGGCCATCGTCGCCGGAAACAGGATGATCGACTGGGCGAAGATGATCGGGATCACCCCGGCATGATTCACCCGGATCGGGATGTAGCTGGCCTGCCCCCCGTACACCTTGCGGCCCACCACCCGGCGCGCGTACTGAACCGGAATCCGCCGCTGGCCCTGGGTAATGGCGATCACCGCCGCCACCACCGCCATCCCCATCGCCGCCATCAGGACCAGCGTCACCGGCTGAATCTGACGCTGGCCCGCCATCAAGGTCAGCTGGTGGATCGCGGTCGGCATCCGCGAAAGGATGCCGGCGGTGATCAGGATCGACATCCCGTTTCCAATCCCATAGGCCGTGATCTGCTCCCCCAGCCACATGATGAAGGCAGTCCCGCTGGCTAGGGTAATGATCGTCAGCAGCCGAAATCCCCAGCCCGGGTGCTGGACCATCTGGACCCCCTCAAAGTTACTGCCGTTCTCCAACCAGAGACTGATGAACAGGGCCTGCAGGATCCCTAAGCCCACGGTCAGGTAGCGGGAATACTGGTTGATCCGGCGCCGGCCCGTTTCTCCGCCTTCCTTGGCCATCTGTTCTAAGGCCGGGATCACCACGACCAGAAGCTGCATGATGATCGAAGCCGAGATCGCCGGCATGATCCCCAAGGCGAAGATCGTCATGTTGGAAAGGCCCCCGCCGCTGAACAGGTCCATCACGGTAAAGAGGGTCCCCCCCAGCTGCTGACTGATTCTGTCAAAGAACGCCCTTAAGGCCTGGCCGTCGATCCCAGGCAGGGGAATAAAGTCCCCAGTCCGGTAAACGGCGATCAGCGCCAGCGTCAGCCCAATCCTCCCCCTCAACTCGGGGATCTTAAAGCTGTTCGCCAGCGCTCTGAGCATCGCCGTTTCTAAGAGCTCAGAAGCTGCGTCGACCCGCCGACGCCGGAGATTTTGGACAAGGCCGACTTGGAAAACCGGTGGGCCTTGACCGTCAAGGAATGGGCCAGTGAACCGTCCCCCAGGATCTTGACCAGCGACTTTTGGGAATCGACCAGGCCGGCTTCCACCAGGACCGCCGGATCCACGGTCGAGCCCGCCGGAAAACGGTTCAGGTCTCTTAGGTTCACCACTTCAATCGGAACCGGCGGATGATGGGTGAATCCCCGCTTGGGAATCCGCCGGATCAACGGCATCTGGCCCCCTTCAAATCCCGGCCGTAAGCCGGGACCGGAACGGGCCCGCTGCCCTTTGTGACCTTTGCCGGAGGTCTTTCCGTGTCCGGAGGATTCCCCGAACCCGCGCCGTTTTTTCCGGTGGGTGGCTCCCCGCGGAGCCGGGATATCTCCTAATTTCATCAGGAGTTCACCTCCTCTATTCCTTCCGAATCTTTGCGGAGGGCAAGCACTTCCTCCCGCGGAGCAAGGGCGCTTAAGCCGGTGATGGTGGCCCGCACCACATTGATCTGGTTGTTGGAGCCCAACGATTTCGTCAGGATGTCCCGAATCCCGGCCGCCTCGCAGACCGCCCGCACGGTGCCGCCGGCGGTGATCCCGGTCCCGGGCCCGGCCGGCTTTAACATGATCCGAGAAGCGGAATACTCTCCCATCACTTCGTGAGGAATCGTCCCTTTGAGCAGCGGAACGCGGAACATCCCTTTCCGGGCCTGCGTCAAACCTTTTCGGATCGCGTCAGCCACCTCGTTGGCCTTGCCCAGCGCCCAGCCGACTTGGCCTTGCCCATCCCCTACGATAATCAGGGCGCTGAAGGAGAGGCGCTTGCCCCCTTTGGTGACTTTCGCCACCCGGTTGATCGCGACCACCTTCTCAACAAAACCGGACTGGGACTGCTCCGAACCGCGTCCGCCTCTGCCTCCCCCTCCTCTCATACTTCCACCCCCTGGGAACGAACCGCTTCGGTCAAGGCCTTGACCCGCCCGTGATAAGGATAGCCGCCTCGGTCCAACACCACTTTTTTGATCCCGGCCTTTTTCGCCTCCTGGGCCACCCTTTCCCCCAGACGCTTGGCCGCTTCCAGATCACCCCCCCGGGCATCCGTCTTTCCGGCCGATCCCTGACGGGTCGTGCAGTGAACGAGCGTCCGCCTGTTCAGGTCGTCGATAATCTGGACCTCCAAATGCAGGTGGCTGCGGTGCAAGGACAGGCGCGGCCGCTCCGGAGAACCGGACACCTTCTTGCGAATTCTCCGGTGCCTTCCCAGGCGTCCGGCTTCACGAATTGCTAGTTTTCCCATCACCGTCTCTTCCCGTTTTCCCCGATCTCCCGGCTTTCCCCGATTTACCGGTCCTTCTAAGCAACCGCCTTGCCCGCCTTGCGGCGAACCACTTCACCCACATATCGGATCCCCTTCCCCTTATACGGCTCCGGCGGTGAGAATGACCGGATCCGGGCGGCCACCTGGCCTACCAGCGCTTTGTCGATTCCTCGGACCACCAGTTGGGTCGGCTTGGGAGTCTCGATGGCGATCCCTGGGGGGATCGGGTAAATCACTGGGTGCGTGAAGCCGACGTAAACCTCCAGCTTTCCCGGGCTCACTTGCGCCCGATACCCTACCCCCTGGATCTCCAGCTCCTTGACGAATCCCTGCGTGACCCC
Organism: uncultured Planctomycetia bacterium; assembly: GCA_964372955.1. Lineage (GTDB taxonomy): Bacteria > Omnitrophota > Gorgyraeia > 1-14-0-20-64-10 > 1-14-0-20-64-10 > CAYJTC01. The sequence continues at coordinate 23,115 of CAYJTC010000016.1, forward strand.
CTGGACCATGTTGTCCACGAGGGTGCGGGTCAATCCATGGAGGCTCTTCGATTGGGAGTCATCCGCCTCCCGCTTGACCAAAAGCTGGGTGTCGGCCCGCTCCACCCGAATCCCGTCCGGGATCCGATGGGACAGCTTCCCCTTGGGCCCTTCCACCTGGACGAGATTCCCCTCAATCTGAATCTTGACTTGTCCCGGAAGAGTGATCGGATTTCGTCCTACTCTTGACATCGGCTCGCATCCATTTTCTGTGGCCTCTTCATTTCTGTGTTCTCTGTGGCCTCTTCATTTCTGTGTTCTCTGTGGCCTCTTCATTTCTGTGACCTCTGTGTCACCAGACATGGCACAATACCTCGCCGCCGACTCCTTGACGTTTCGCTTCTTGGCCGCTTAACACCCCGCGCGGGGTGGTCAAGATCGAAATTCCCAACCCGGAAAGCACCTTGGGGATCTTCCCCGTGGGAACGTAGATCCGCAGACCCGGCTTGGAAACCTGCCGGATGCAACGCAGGACCGGCCGACGGCTCTTCGTGTATTTCAAATAAACCCTCAAAACACCCTGGGGATTGCCTTCTTTGAGCAGGCGCCAGTTTTGAATGAACCCCTCCTGCTTGAGACATTCCAAGACCGCCGCCTTTAACCGGGAGGCCGGTATTTCCACCTGGGCTTTCTGGGCCTGGCTGGCGTTGCGCAGGGCAGTCAACAGTTCGCTCATCGGATCGGTGGTCACCCCGCCCCTCCGGAGTCCTGGCCCCATTCGGGGGCTGCTGTGCCGAAGGCACAAGTGCCATCGGCTCTATTCACCTTGTAGACACGATATCTAAAAAGCATTTTCAGCCTCATCCTATCTTCCCTACACAACCCACCGATGGCACGACTCTAGAGGTGGTGGGGTCACC
>CAYJTC010000017.1:0-22669 GCA_964372955.1 uncultured Planctomycetia bacterium
GTGTTTGCCCTCTCAAGACTTCTATTTTACCTCAAGACGTTCTACCGGGGCACGCCATATTGTTAGGCGTTATGCAAAAATAGAGCGCTTCCCTGCATCGCTTAAAGAAGTTTTTTGCCTCTAAAAACCACTGTCTCTTTCACGCTAACAGGTTCTACAACAAGCTCTTCCGCTGACTGGGGACGCTTCATTTAGGGACACATCTTACGCCGTGGCAAGGCGGTTAAGTTCCTCATCAGGGACAAGGAGAACGTGGCAACGAAGGGCTTTCGCGGCGCGAACAACGGAAGAGATGCGTGGATCGTGCTGCAAGCTTTCGGTCCGCGCAATGTGGGGCTGAGGAACCTTGGCCTTCTTCGCCATCGCGCGTTGGGATAGTTTTCGGCGGCGGCGCATGACGGCGAGTTGAGTCGAAATTGGAAGCTCCGCAAACAGCTTAGCGTGTTCAAGAGCTGCTTCTGGATGCGCCTCCAGTAACTTGTGCAGGTGCCTATCAAAACCTCTCATGAGATCATCACCTCTCGCAATCTTTTCCTTGCAAGCGCAAGATCATCCTTGGGCGTCTTGGCGCTCTTCTTCTCGATGCTATGAACCAACCACGCCGCTCCTTTGTGGACTCCAAAGAAAATCCGGTACTGAATTCCCTCGTAGAGCCGCTTGAGCTCCCAAAGTTTTTCCCCTAAAGGCCGAATTGCGATCTGCCCCGATCGCAATCCTTCGGCACCAAGAATTTCGAGATCGAGCGCCAACCTGGCAAACGTCTTGGGCCGCTCCTTCGCCAATCGCCCCAGATACTCCGCGACCGGCCCATCGTTGCCGTGGGGGGTAATAGAGAACTTCAAGCACCCAAGAGCTTCATAAGGAATGATACCATATCTGTTATCTTAATGATGGGGTGATTTTCGCTGCCAGAACCGATGAACGTACGGGACTCTCTCGTAAGTCGTTCCGTTCGGGCCAACCAGCGAGCGAACTCCACGAAAGGCAAATAATTCTCCCGCCGGGCAGTCCTGTAGAACTGGCGTGTACGGCCACCCATGGGTTTGGACAAGAAACCTTTTCATCTTCTCCTAATGCCTGAAGAGATTGCTCATGTTCCACATGGGCAAGAAAATCGCCAGGGCCAGACCCAGGACAACAACCCCCAAGGCAAAGGTCAACAGCGGCTCAATCAAAGCATTGAGACCCCGGATGACATTTCGCACTTCCCTCTCGTAATACTCCACCAGGTACTCCAGCATCTCCGCCAGCTTTCCGCTGGATTCTCCGACCGCGATCATGTGGACCATCAGAGGAGGAAAGATCCGTCCCTGCCCCAATCCACCCGAAAGCCCTTTTCCTTCGGATACGCTGCGGGACAACCGGCCGATTTCCTGTTGGACCAGCACGTTGCCCACAGCGCGGGAAGTCACCTCTAGAGCTTTTAAGATCGGCAAGCCGTTGGCGTAGAGAAAGGCCAGCAGAGAGGCAAATCTCGCGATCACCATCTTCAAGATCAGGTCACCGAAAAGGGGGATCCTCAATTTCAAGCGGTCCCATTGGCTGCGGCCCCACGGCTTGGAGAGGGCCCAGCGCAACAGAAAGAAGCCGCCTACTCCGGCCGGCACATAGAGAATCCAACCTTGGAAGAGGAAGCGGCTGACCGCGATCATAATCCGGGTGGGTAAAGGCAGGCCTACCTGAAAATGGCCGTAGATCGAAGCGAAGCGCGGCACCACCGCCACCATGAGGAAGATCACGGCCCCCAACAGGGCCAGAGTGACGATCAGCGGATAGCGCAGGGCCGCCTTGATCTCAGCGTTGAGCTCGAAGTCCCGCTCCAACATATCCGCCAGGCGGTTTAACACCTCATCCAACACGCCACCCGTCTCTCCCGCCGCGACGGAGTTGACAAAAAGTTCCGAAAAAACAGTGGGATATCGCCCGAGCGCTTCTGAAAGACGGCCTCCTCCTTCCACATCCCGCTGAATGGATCCCCACAAGGTTTTGAGAGCCGGGTGTTCCGTCTGTGCCGAGAGAATCTTCAGCGCCTGGGCCAGCGGGACCCCCGACTTGAACAAGACGGCCAACTGCCGGACGGAAGCCAGCAGGGCCGACACGGGCACCGTGAGCCTCACTCCACCACCTCCCGCTCGGTGACCCGAGAGACTTCCTCGAGCGTGGTGACTCCGGAAAGCACCTTGGCCAGCCCTTCTTCCGATAGAAGTTTCATTCCCTTCTTGCGCGCCATCTCCCGGAGCGCCACCACGGAAGGGACGGCCAGGATCTGCTCCCGGATTTCGTCGTCCACCATCATCATCTCGTAGATTCCGGTGCGGCCTCGGTAACCGGTCCCCTTGCACTGGGGACACCCCTTACCCTTGGCCATCTTCACCGGCTGGCGAGTCCCTTGCGAAAGTCCCAATCGTTCCAGGAGAACCGGGGGAGGTTCGTACCAGGCCCTGCAGGATTCACAGATCGTGCGGACCAACCGCTGGGCGATCACGCAGATCACAGAGGCCGACACCAGAAACGGTTCTATCCCCATGTTCAGCAGCCGAGTCACCGAGCTGGGGGCGTCGTTGGTGTGGAGTGTTGAAAGAACCAAGTGTCCGGTCAGAGCCGCCTGAATGGCCAGCTCCGCCGTCTCCCCATCCCGAATCTCCCCCACCATGATCACGTCTGGGTCTTGTCTTAAGATGGACCTCAAACCGTTGGCGAAGGTGATTCCTATCTTGGGATTGATTTGCACCTGCCGGATCAGGTTCAATCGGTACTCCACGGGATCCTCAATGGTGATGATGTTGCGCTGGATGGAGCTGATCCGCATCAGGGCCGAGTAGAGGGTGGTGGTCTTTCCGCTCCCCGTGGGACCCGTGCACAGGACGATCCCGTGAGGCTTTAGGATGGCCTTCTCCAACTGCTCCATCCCCTGGGGACTGAGCCCCAAACGGTCCAGACCGACGAAAACCTCCGTGCTGTCCAAGATCCTCATGACCACATTCTCTCCGTGCACCGTGGGCAGCGTGGAGATCCGCACGTCAATGCCTCGATTGTCCACCTCGAGCTTGAAGTGACCGTCCTGGGGGATACGGGTCTCGGCGATGTCTAGATCGGCCAGCACCTTGAGTCTTGAAATGAGGGCCGCCTCAAAAGTTTTTGGGGGAGAGGGGACCTCGTGAAGCACCCCGTCGATCCGAAAACGGATCCGCAAGGTATCTTCCTCCGGCTCCAGATGAACGTCGCTGGCTCGGTCCCGCACCGCCTGAGTCATGACCAGATCCACCAGCTTAGATACCGGAGTTTCTTTTCCCTCTTCCCGGCGAGATTCCACCGCTCCAGGATGCCGGCTGAGCTCTTCCAAGAAACGCTCTGTCTCCCCGCGGGTCCCATAGGCCTGATCGATGGCCTTGGCGATCTCCGCCTCAGAGCTCAGGTAGGCTTCAATCACGCAGCCGCTGGCCTGCCGCAAGGCATCGATGGCCACCAGGTTCGTCGGATCGGACATGGCCACCACAAGGCCGTTCTGAATCTTAAACAGGGGAAACGTGTGATGCTGACGAGCCATCCGCTCGGGAATGAACTCCCGCGCCTTTGAATCCGGCAGGTACTCCTCCAAGTCCACATACGGAACCCGCAGCTGATCCGCAATCGCCCCGTAGAGAACCGGCCTGGAAAGAAGCTGCAGATCCAGAACGGCTTCCTCCAAAGGGCAATGCTTCTGCTGCATCACCTGCTGGGCCCGTTCCATCTGCGCGGAGGTCAACAAGCCACTGGCGACCAACAGGTCGGGGATGACCAGGCCAGGCATGGGGATCCTTACGCTTGCGTAGAGGCAGCGGAAGAGGCTGCCAGCAATTTCTTAACCGTCTGGATCACCGCGTCGATCTCGCCGGTCTTTCCAAGATACGCGTCGGCATTGACGGCATCGGCCAAGCGGCGGTGCTCCTCATCCGGCTCTAGGGCCAGGATCATGAATCGCATGTGAGCGTATCGCTTATGAAATTTGGTCAACCGGCATAGGTGAAACGCGTCGACCCAGGAGGCCGACTGCTCCGCCAGGATCACCTGCGGAGCAGAGGCGCGCAGCCAACGAAGGGCCTCCAGGCCATCCGTCACGGTATGAACGGGGATGCTCAGCCGCTGAAGCGCCCATCGAAGCTTCTCGGCATAGGCAAAGTCACTCTCGACGATAAGAACCATCGGCTATCCGTCTGACCCAGCTTCGAACCTGCGCAGCATCCGGATCTTGGGGGGCCAGACTCAAAAAGCTCTTGAAATGAAAAAGGGCGCGGGCCGGTTCCTGGAAAAACCGATCCGCCAGAACGCCTTGGTTGTAATGAAGATCCGGGTTTTGAGGGTTCGAGAAGAGAGCTCGGTAATAGGCTTCGCCGGCCTGGTCCATCCGTCCGGCCAGAAGAAGCTGCTGGCCCAAGCTCTCCCAATGGGCCGCCTCCTCCAGCTCGGCGGGGCTGGGTGGCACCGGAGAAACCGAAAAGCTTTTTAGACGGCTCCCTGCCTCCAGCAGCGCCTCCAGCATCGCCACCTGGCGTCTGAGCGGTTGGAGGGCCCCTTCCAGTTGGCGGGCCCGATGCTCGAAGAGCCTGCGTTCCTGTTCCAGGGCGCGGATCCGCCGACGCATCCGGCCGAGCATCTCTTGGGCAGGACGGGCGGGCCTCCGCGCCAGGGGGAGCTCGACAACGGGAGGCGCTTGAAGCGGCTTCTCCAGCACGGGAAGCGGCAGTTCCACCGCAGGCGTAGTCGGCCGCAGGTTGTGCCAAGCCTGCGCAGCTCCGACCGCCACGCTGATCAGTGTCGCCGTCAACAGATACGCCCCGTTACGATCCACCGGACCCCTCTTCGGACACGATGATCCTGCCTCCTCTCAATTCAACACCCGTCGGCTTCTTGGACGGCTGGGCCCATTCGGGTCTTAACTCAGGGGCAAACAGGTCGGGGCGCCCCGTTTGAGCGATCGCCTCCAAGGTTCTCACCAACCTCTGCTCTTCCGTCAAGATATGGGCCGTGATGAAGATCAAAAGATCGGTCCGGCCTCCGGTTTTTTCGTCAAATCGGAACAGCCTGCCCAAGAAGGGGACCCTGCCCAAGAAGGGGACCGCGCGCCGGGTCACCACATCCCTTTCCTCAATCAATCCACCGATTACCGCTGTCTCGCCGCTTCTTAAGCTCACCCGAGTATTCGCCTCCCGCGTGGAGGTCACAGGGACCTGAGCCCTGGGGTCCCCGATAAATCGGGTGATGTTGCTGACCTCCGGATGGATATCGAGCACCACTCGCTGATCCTTGGTGACGTGGGGGGTCACCTTCAACACAACCCCTGTCTTCTTGTCGGTGTAACCGGTGATCTCGAACTCTCCCGTAGTCTTGTTGCGCTCAAAGGTAGGCACCGGGACATTCGTCCCGACCACAATCTCGGCCTCCTGGTTGTCCAACGTGGTAATGGAAGGAGCGGCCAAGGCCTTCGTATCGGCTCGGGACTCCAGCGCCTGCAGGAGCACCTTGAACTGGTTAAAACTGAGGGTCCCAAAGGTAAACAGACCGGGCTGAACAAAGGGAAACTTGAACAATCCCTCCCCTCCGCTGGGAAACGCCGTGGAAGTGGCCGTGGCGGTGGCCCCCGTGGCGGTGTTCGTCGTGGTGGACTCGGAAGCCGTCTGGCCCACCCCTTGGAACTGTTTCAGGGGAGGATGCACACCCACCCCCTGCGGAAACGGAAAGGTCGTCGGCAGCGCAGCTCCTTGGAGGCTGGCCGCGAGATCCCAGTTAATCCCCAGCTTTTCCTCGTCGCTTAAGACCGTCTCGATGATCTTGGTTTCGATCAGCACCTGAGGAGTGGGGGTATCCAAACTCTCCACCACCTGGGCCACCTTCTGAAGAGCGGAAGCTACGTCACTGACAATCAGCGCATTGGAACGCGCATCCGCGTCGATGGTCCCCCGGGGGGAAAGAACCGCCTTCAGCGGCTTGGTGAGTTCCGAGGCGCTGGCGTAACGCAGGGAGAGAACCTGAGTGGTGGGAGACTCCCCTTCTTCCGCAACCGCGGTGGTGACCCGAATGACTCCTCCCCGACGAGAGTATGAGAAACCGTTGATCGTAACGACGGCATCCAAGGCCTCATCCACCGTCACGTTTTCCAACCGCACCGAGATGAGGCCCTTGACCTCCTTGCCGACGACGATGTTCAGGCGGTACTGTTTGGCGAGGAGCTTCAAGACGTCCCCGATCTCCGCATTGCGAAAATCGATCGAGACCAAGGGTTCCCCAGGCATCGATTCAGAGAGCTGCGCCTCCGCTGCCGACGCCGGCAGAACCAGGCCCGCGCCTATCCAAAGCCCCGCCAGGAGGACGGATAAAAAACGACTCTTCAAGGTTCTTCCTCCAATTTCAGAATAAACTCCCGGCCATCGCGCTGCAGAATGACCTGGGCCGGCTCAATCCGCTTGACGGTGTGACCCTCCACCCGATCTCCCTCTTGGACAATCTCTTCATTGATCAGGGCAATCACCTGCCCATCGGCCCTCCGCGCCACCCCTTTGAGCACCAGCTCTGTCTGAAGCGTGGGAGCCGGAAGGCCCTTCTGGAGGAACGGGTCCCGGCCCCAGGGCTCCTTGAGCACCGCTAACTGCTGCTGCCGCTGGGCTTCATCCAGCGGCTCCAGTACCATCCCCGGAGCCGCCGGCTCCTCCTCGGGCGCTTCCGACTCGGAAGCGGACTCCTGCTGAGTCACTGCGGCCTTCTGAATCGCCCGCCTCTTCTTCGCGTCACGCATCGTCGAGGGAATCAGGAAGACCAACGCCAGTAAACCCACCCCAATGACGGAAAGTTGGATCCGATCCTTCGTCGTCACAGAAGTCCATAGGTCCCCAGAAGCAGCTCCACCTGAATCGAACCGAGTAACTCCTTCGGGTTGTTGCGGATCACCAATTTATCCACGGTGTATCGACTGGGCAGATCCTCCAGCTTCATGAGAAACTCGCCCAGCGCCTGGTAGGTGCACCGCAGCCGAACCTCGATCAACCGTTTTCCCACCCCCGGCGGCAGACGGCCCGGGGGCGCCTTGAGGTCGTCTCGAGGGCCGATCGTCTCCAGGGTCACGTCGGTGGCGGCAGCCGCTTGGGCCAGCTGCTGGATCGCCTTGGGGATCGCTTCCTTTCCCAAGCCGGTTTCCTTGATCTGCTGGAATCTCTTGTGCAAGCCGGCCAGCTCTTGTTCGGCATTCGGATTCTCTTCGATCAAGGCGGTGTGCTGTTTTATCCTTTCCGACAAAGGGGCCATGCTCGCTCGCGCTTCAACAAACTGACGCCACTGAACCCGATACCCCAACCCATAGAAGGCCAGGCACCCTCCCCACAGGAGAAACAGCCACACCTGCTGAGAATGGATACCCCGGGTCAGATGGGAAACCCAGTCTTTCGCCGGCATCACCGGGATCTCCTAATACACCAGGCGACACGTCAACTCAAAGGTCGCGCGCGCCACCGGCGAGTACAGATCCTTCTTCATCCCCACCAATTGAATGTCCGAAAAGAACGCCGACCCCTCCAGGGCCAACTGGAATTGCGCGTAGAGCACTTCGACCGATGTGTAGGCGGACAAGATCTCCCCCTGGAGACGAATCCGCAAGGGAAACGACGCCTCCACCGTCTCCAGAGAGCTGAGCCGGATTCCCTCTGGGGAAATCCGGCTCAGCTCCTTGGCTACCCCTGCCCAGAGGGGCTGACGGCTCACCGCCTGTTGGATCAAGGTCTCCTGCTGGGCGAGAACGGCTTTCAGACGCTTCGCCTCCTGGATGTGGTGGACCTTGGATTCCAACTGGGCTAGCCGCGTTTTGGTTTGCTGAACCATAGACCGATACCGGACCAACTGGAAATGAAGACCCAGCGTGGAAATCAAAAGAAGTCCTAAGATCAACGAAGCCGTCCAGCGGGCGACCAACTGAATCCACTCCAGCCGATAGTTGTACCAATGAAACGATGGAATCCGAACCGGCGTCCTGCCGGAACTCGGATACGCCACTCCGATGGCCGCCGAATACGCCGACCCGGAGGCCGCAAAAGTTTCCCGAACCGAAGCAGAAGGCGGTTCCCACCCCTTCAGCTGGGCCAAAGGCTCCAGGGTTTCCACCGTTGCTTCATCCATATTGGCGTTCAAAAACTCCACCAGATGCGGAATCAGCGCCCCCTCCCCAGTCACCATCAGGCGTTCCACCACCGGCCGATGGAAAGCCTGCCTGTAATAATAGAGGGTCCGTTGGATCTCCAGGTACAGATACTCCAGGGTAGGCCGCAGTAACGCGTAGATCTGGCTGCTGGTTAATCCTGCCACGGGAAGGAGTTTTTCCTCCATCGCGATCCCGCAAGTCTGGAGGATCTTCTCCGATTCCGAGACGGTGATCGTATGCTCTCCTTCTGCGGTGGTCACCGTACGCATCAAACCTCGGACGAGGTGGTCGACCCCTATGGGGAGCGGACGAACGAACTCCAGTTCGCCTTTGTAGGTGAAGGTCACGGTGGAAGCGGTCGCCGCGATCTCCAACACCGCCACCGTCGGTGTTTCCGCCAAAAGTTTCTCCTCCGAAAACAGACGGTGCACCGTGCAGGAAGAGGTCGTCACAAGGGTGGGAACCAGCCGCAGAGACCGACACAGGGAGATCCACCGCTGAATCCAAGCCGCAGGGGCAGCCATGACCGAGACGGCCACTTGTCCGGCTTCCAGTTCGGTCTTCTCCGAAGGAAGGAAAAAGGTCCACGCGGTTTCTTCGATCGGAGCGGACAAGCGGCGGGAGAGATCCTCACGGACCGCTTGGCGAATTTCCGCCTCGGTGCCGCGAGGAACCAAGGAGGTGAACACCGTCACCTCGGGACCGCTGATGGCCAGGGAAACCCCCGCCATGAAAGGGACGTTGACCCGGGTCAGGTATTCCTGCAGAGCCCCGCGCAGAAAAGTCCATCGCTCCTCAGGATTCGCTTTGGCCGACAGCGGCAGAGCCGCGGACCAGCCATCCTGAAGGGCCCTCTTCCCCCGGCGCAAGATAAGGGTGACAATCCGAACGTGGCTGGCTCCGACATCAACCCCAAGAGAAACCCTCGTCCTCGAGAGCGCCGACCGGACGGCGCGCCATTGCATGGCGAACTCTAGGAAGGATCCTCTCGGCATTACGCGATTATAGAATGCCGCCGCCTAAGGTGTCAATCCTTCCCCCGCTCGTCCCCTTTAGAGGGCTACCCCGTCCACGACCTCGGACCAGGTGAGTTCATACTCCACATCGGGCCCCACGATCCTCATCCATTGGGGAGCCTCTTGAAGTCCCCAGGAACCGGTCAGCCAACCGCTGCCGGGTCCCCACGCGGCCGTCACCGTGCCGACCCCCAGGGTCTCCACGGCCGCCAGAACCGGGGCGTTCGTTGAAAAGGTACAGGGAGAATTCAAGGTCACCTTGCCTCCCGCCACTCCATTGTTCAAGGTAAGCGACGAGCCGGCTTGGATCGTGACGGAGCCGGTGACCGCCGGCAAGATCTCCGCTTGCCCATTGCCGTCGATGTCCCTGGAAACAGCGGTCCAGACGCAGGTGGCGTTGCTGCGAAGCTCCAACGTCCCGATGAGACATCCGTTCAAACTGGGGGAGCCGCCATCCAAAACCAAATTTCCCTGCCAGAGTGTTCCGGTCGGCGCAGGATCGGGCGGGACCGTCTTGGTTCCGCCCCAGGAATCGTCCGGAGTCCCCAGGGCGGCCGTGCGGATCCCGAGATATCTTTTATAGAAGGAGTTTTGGTAGGCTCTCACAGAGCCGAATCCAGAAGGCAGCTGGATGGACCCTGTCGATTCCGACTCCACGGGCAAGGCGGAGGCCCGCCTCAGATCGATCCCAGTCCCTGTTCCGCCGCTGCCCGAACCTAAAGGATCATAGGTGTCATGAATCCCCTGCCGAAGCGCTTTGGTGGGCCTGAGCGTCAAGTCCGCTTGGACTCTCCGCACACTTTTTCGCACCCGCGCCGTCACCGTGAAACGGATCGTGGTCCGGGTGGGAGATCCGGAATACTGAACCCAGAACTCTCCTCCGGCAAAGGGCACCGATGCGCTTCCATAAGGAGGATCGGTTGGAGCCGTGGTGTTGTCCGAGAAATCCAGGTCGTTGGAAAATTCATGCTCGAAAGTCCACCGAACTCCGGCATCGGCCACGGCCATGGCCCTTAAGGAGTCCAAATACTCCGCCGCCATCTTCGCGGAGGAGGAATACATCGATGCCAGCATGATCCCTGTAATGCCCAGCACCAGCAGGATGAACACCGTCGCAATCAGCACAAAACCTTTGTCTCGGATCATGGGCAGTCCGGGTCGTCCGCATCGTAGGTGGCGGCGGTCCGTTTGTTTTCCCGAAGGAATTGGGTGGGATAAACCTCCTCCTGGATCGTCAACGAGTTGTTTCCGTCATCGAGGGTTGCGGTTATCCGGATTCTCCAAATGGCGGCGTTGAGCTTTCCCACCAGGGAACTGGCGATGGGGTTTCCCCACATGTCGAAGTACTCAAAGGTAAAGCTCTGGACCTTGTCGAGGAACGGCGTCATGCTGTCCAAGGTCGCCGCGGAGGGATTGAGGGCCGCACAGGTGTCGCCCGTGTAATACACCACTCGCTGGGTATTCGGCCGATACTCGAAGATGGGCCCGACGTAATGGGTCCCCCCGCATTCCGGATCCGAGTCCGCGGTTCCGTTGTAGAGGAGCCTGCCCCCTGTGGAGACGTAGATGCTGCAGGGCTTGATCGCAGTCAGGTGTCGAGCCATCCGCCGCAAGCCCACTCGGGCCTCGGAAACTATATTCTCCCGAAACTGAACCTGATCCCACAGATCGATCCCGTTGACCACCGGAAAGAAGACCGTGGCGGCCAAGATGCCCACGGTCACGATCACCATGATCAGTTCAGGTAAGTTCATCTAGTCCAAACCGTCGCCGGCCCCCTCGGGGGCCATCTGGGAGTTGGCGAGGGTGGCCAATCCGGCCAACTGAAAGCTGACATCCGCCGGGCCGCTGGCCGTCACCGTAATCCTTTTGTATCGGGCCGTCTGACCCACCGGGAGGGCTACCGGAGGTCCACCCGAGGGATCAAACGGCGCCAGGTACTCCACCTGGACCGACCGGCTAAAGCCGATTAAGCCCCCGGTGAGCGTTTCGCTAAAACCATGAAAATCGTCTACATCATCGTAAGTGGTTCGGGTCTCCCCGGCCTCCGGACCTAAGGGAGTGGTCCACATTCCAGAGGCCCCCGGCTCGGGCTCCAACTGTTCATCGAACCGCTTGGACTCAATCTCCTCCAGGAGCGCGTGGGCCAGATCCCCTGCCCGGATCATCATCTCGGCCTGGACGGCGGGACGGGCGACACTGGCATGGAGGGTCAGCAACACCGGGATGACAGTCCCCACAATGACGATCGCCAGCACCACCTCGATGAGGGTCACTCCCGATGGGGAGGGACGATCTTTCATTGGACTTTAGCCCGCCCGGTTTCCGCCTCCACGGCGACCGTTTTCGTCTCTCCGGAAAAACTCAAACTCACCGTCCCTGTCTGGTTGGGCCGGCCCAAGGAATCAAATCGCAACGTGCCGCCGGAAAAGGTGGTGCTGACTAAGTCCACCCCTTTAAGCTCCTCATCGGTATCGTAATCCACCACAAGCCCCGAACTCCAGGCCTTCCCCGCCAGCCCCGGATCCCCGGTGAACGGGTGATCGGCGTTGATTCCGGTTGCATTGTCTTCCACACGGTAACGCTCAGAGTTGGGCTGAAACTTGATCCAGAAACTGTTTCCGCGGCTGATCGACAGCTGTTGAGCGTAACGGATGTGCGAGACCAGCGCCCGGGCCGCGCCCAGAAGCCGAACGGCCCCTAAGCCTTGTATCCGGGGGATCGCCATCAGGGCCAGAATCGCCGTCACCACCATCACCATCACCCACTCCACCAGGGTAAATCCTTGAAAGGGGCTCTTAGCTTCCCGCATCGGAAGTGATTCTCTCCAGAAGCTGCGGATCCGGTTCCCAGCCGAGCCGGATGGCCTCAGCCAGATACCCCTGAGTCTTCCGACGCTGGGATGGATCCACGCGCAGCGCTGTGACCGCAAGGAACAGATACCCTTCCGGCGATCGGGGAGACAGCTCCACCAGCCTCCGGAAAGCCTCGGTGGCCTTTCCCCAATCGCCTTCAGAGACATAAAACTTCCCCAGGGCCAAATGGGCCAGAGGATGATCCGGGTCCAGCCGCACGGCCCGCTCAAACAAGCTTCCCGCCTGTTCCCTCTGCCCCTGCTTAAACAGAAGAACACCCAGGTTCAGAACCGCTGGAATGTATCCAGGGTCCTCATCCAGAGCGCGAAGATACGCCTCTTGCGCTTCCCGCGGCAACCCGCTATCGGAAAGGGCCAGCCCCAGGTTGTTGTAAAGCTCTCCGGTTCCGGTCGGCTTGAGCTTCAAACACCAACGCAGCTGGGCCAGCGCTTCCTCCGACTGGCCTGTTTTCAGATACAAGGCCCCCAGATTGTTCCGAGCGGTCGACTCTCCAAACGGATCCCGGGCGCAACGGATCGCGTCCCCGTAGCAGGAAAAAGCCTCCTCCAGTTGTCCCCGAGCTTCATATTCCAATCCCAAGTTGTTGTGGACCCGGGAACTCTCCGGCACCTTGCGGGCCGCGTCCGCCCAAAGGGTCAGATCATCCGCCCAGACCCTGTTGCGCCAAACCGTAACGACCCCCAGCATCCCCACCACGGCCAGGCCCACGATGGGAACGGCCGATGGAGGACGGCTGATTCTTGCCAGGGCCTGGAGCAGCGGCGGCAGCCCCAAGGCGAATCCGATGCTCGGCAGGTAGGCATGATGCTCGGCCACCACCAGGTTCAAAGAGGAGGCGAAGGCAATCGGCAAGAACGTCGCCCCCGCCCATCCGAGCGCAAACGTCAGCCCCGGAACTTTTCCCCTCAGCCTCCAGGCGGTCAACGCCCCTGCGGCCAGTAACCCGAAGGCCACCCCAGGTCCCGCGCCGACTCCATCGGGCTGGGAATGAACGATGCTTTGATGAGCTGGAAAAAACCAGAGCCGAAGATACGCCAAGATTCCCTCCAACTGCATCTGGAAGTTCAACCCCTCGGGGCGCACCGGATAAACCACGCCGACCGCCCCGAAGAGGATCTTTCGCCAGACCAGATACGCCCCCGTCAAGAGGAGGAAGGGGATCCAACGAGAGATGGATGATTGAAAGCGTGAATCGCTCAGCTGCTTGAGTCGCCACTGGGCCAGTAAAAGCAATCCGGGCAACGTGACGGCGATCTCTTTCGATCCCAAGGCCAAGGCGTAGGCGACCAGGGAGCCGGCATACCGGGGAACCGTCTCCCTCGGAGAGCGTCCCCGGTCCCCGGCGGCCACGTAGAGCCAAAGGCTTAAAACCATCCACAAGGCAGCCAATCCGCAGGACCGAGAAGACACATAAGCCACCGCCTGGGTATGAAGCGGATGAACCGCCCAGAGCGAAGCGGAAAGCAGAACCCAACCCGGCGAAACTCCGGGCCAAAGCCGCAGCGCCAGGGCCGCCACGAAACAGGTGGTCAGCAGGTGCAGCCAAACATTCACCACATGGTAGCCGGCCGGGTTCAAGCCCCCCGTGGAATAGTTCAGGGCAAAACTGGCCATCAGAACCGGGCGGTACATCCCCTGGGCCACAGGAACCGAGGTGATGGAGGGGGTGGTCAGGGTTTCAACCCAAGAGCCCCAGCGCTTGATGAGCTGGTTGTTCTGCACCATGTGGAAATCATCGAAATGAAATCCGTGGAACACCGTCGGCAGGTACAGCGCAGCCAGAAGCAGAATCAGCGCCCCCAAGCCCTTGAGGGACCTATCGGAACGGTTCATGATCGGTCGAATCGGACCAGTTCCTCCACCACCCGAGAAGAGGAACCCCCTTGTGGCTGCGGCTGGCGGTGACGAAACCGCTCGGGCTCTTTCAGAAACGCCTCCACCCGCTCCCAACGCCATTGGGCCAGCCGCACATTCCCCGGCGGCTGAAACCCTTCGATCCGCTCCGTGCGATCCCGCAATAGAAGGCAGGGAACGTTGAGGTAAAAGCTCTCTTCCTGCACCGATCCTCCATCGGTCATGACAAACCGGGCCCGACTGAGCAGGCGAAGAAACGCTCCGTGCGAAACCAGAGGCATCCGGCGGATCCTTTCCTGTCGAGAAAGATCGGAAAGCCACCCGTCCCGGGCCAAGGCCCGGCGGGTGGGTTCATGCAACAACAGCAGAACCGGACACACTTGAGAGGCCCTGCGCAGGGCCTGGACGACGAAGCGGAGTTTCCTTCTGGAATAGAGCGTCTCCATTCGGTGGATGAGCCCCAACGCAAAGATCGGCCAAGGCGGCTCCACGGGGGAGGCCTGAGTCAAGGAGAACTGAGCCGATTCCAATCCGGTGTTCGCCTCCAGGGGGACCACGGTTCCGGATACCCGCATCCGCTTTAAGTTCTGCGCCGCATCAGAGGAAGGAGGAAAAAGCAGGTCTGCCATGTGGGAGGTGGACCAGCGGCAGAGCTCTTCCGGGAATGGGCTCAAGGGATGAAAAGAGCGCAAGCCCGCCTCCAGGTGGGCCACCGCCAGCCCGGCCCGCCGGGCCCACCAGGCTCCCAGCCAGGTGGAACTGGTATCGCCGTGCACCAGGCAGATCCCGTCCTGACCGGCAAAAAGCGTGTCCCGAACGAACCCCGGATCCCGGAACGCCCGAAGAAACCCTCGAAAGGCCCATGGAAGCCCGCTGCGCAGCCGGGCCAAGTCCCCACCGGTCCTTAAGACCAAATCCGGCTCCCGAACCTTAAGCTCTATCCGGACGCCAGGGGTCAGTCCCGCGTGCTGCCCTGTATCGATGAGCCGGTACGGTGTTCCTGTTTCCTCCAACCGCCAGAGGACCGGGGCTGTCTTGATGTACTGCGCCTTGGTTCCCAGGACGATATGGATCATGACTCGATTCGTTCAAACCGAAGCTCCGCGATGGCTTCGGCCAGCAACCCCATGAGAAACACCAACACGCCCGTGCTGATCAGAAGGGCCGACATGTTGGTGAACCGATGGGCGGTGGAGAACGTGTATCCATAATAGCCGGCCCCCAGCCCCAAAAAACCGCCGGCGATTGGAAGAAACACTTTCAAAGGGGAGGTGAGGGTCGCCACTTTCAGGATGATCAGGAAAAAGCGGACCCCATCCTCCCACCAGACCACCTTGCTGACCCCACGGCGCCTCCTGAGCGTGATCGGAACGTATCCGACTGAATATCCGCAGCGCAGGTAAGCCAAGGTCATCGTGGTCGGGTAAGAGAAGCGGTTGGGCAAAAGGGAAAGGAATCTGAAAACATCGGCCCGTTTGAGCAGCCGAAATCCGGAGGTTAAATCCTTAACCGGCTGTTCGGCGACGTAGGAAGCGAGCCGATTGAACACCCAGTTGGCTGCGGCCCGCGCCAGGTTGGCCTGATTCCAAAATGCCCGGGCCCCCACCACCAGATCGTATTGATGGGCCTGGGCCAAGAGCTTAGGAATCTCCTTCGGGTCGTGCTGGCCGTCCCCATCCAACAGAAGGATTCGGTCCGCGCCAGCGGCTCGAATCCCCCGTTTGATGGCGGCCCCATTTCCCATGGAGTGAGGCTGCCTCAGGACCAGGGCCCCCGCCTGGGAGGCCGCCTCCCCGGATCCGTCGGTAGAGCCGTCATCCACGACAACCATCTGCACGGAAGATCCCAGGATCGCCTTCAACTCCTTCAGGAGGGGGCCGATCGTTTCCCGTTCGTTTCGGACCGGGATCACCACCGAAACAAAAAAAGGGGAGGAGTCCTTCATTCGGACCTCTCCCCTTCCCTAAAGACAGGGCTAACGTTACGAAGAACGATGCCTACTCTTAGCTTACCAACCGCTTTTCTCGACCTTGCCGAGGGAAGAGGTGTACTTCCAATCCCAAGTGGAATTGGCCTGAGTGGTCCCTAGCACCTCCAGCGGTGTCGTCAGCTGCGCGGTAAGATCCGCTTTGGTGCCCGGATATCGGGCATTCCCCCGGACAGCCGTCGAGGCAAAGTAGACTGCGGCCGCCGCTCGCAGCGCCCCCAACTCCCCTTTCGCCGAGGACCTGAGGGCATCCTTCTGAAGGTTGACAAATCGCGGAATCGCCATGGCAGCCAAGATTCCCAAGATCACAATCACCATAACCAGCTCAATCAAGGTAAACCCGCGTCTTCCTTTTGGAGCCACCCTTCCACCCCCTTTGGTTTTTGGTTTTGAGCCGAACGTTTCCTCATCTTAAAGGGAGAGAAAACCGTTGTCAATACCTTTCACTCCACCCCCGCGGGCCCCTGAAGCAGCCCCTGGATTGCCTGAAGGAGCGCTTCGGTTGTAAACGGTTTGGTGAGGTACGCATCGACCCCCACTTTTTCCCCGCGCTGGCGGTCCTCCGGGCGGCTCAAGACGGTCAGCATGAGGATCGGGACCTCCTTAAATTTTGGATCGAACTTGAGCAGCCGCGCCACCTGGAACCCATTCATCTTAGGGAGAACGGCATCCAGAATGATCAGGTGGGGGGAAATCTGGCGGGTTTTGGCGAGGGCTTCGTACCCATCGGAAGCCACTTCCACCTCATATCCCTTTTGAGAAAGCATCTGCCGAATCTCCCCAGCGGCTTGGGGATCGTCTTCAACCAGCAGGATCCGCTTGGGGCTCACTGACTCCTCACCGAGGGCTGCAGGAGTTGGGCGCCTCGCAAGACGCTCTCGCAGACCATCTGAACCAGGTTCTTGAAATCCCCCAGGCCCCCCTTGCCCAGCGCGAAATAGTAGGCGGTGCGGTCCTCCAGCCGGATGATCGCGGGGGGATACCCTTGGCTCAAGAGCTGAGTCAGCATCAGCAGGCGGCCCACCCTGCCGTTTCCGTCAAAGAAGGGGTAGATCGCCTCGAACTCGTAATGGTCCCGGGCGATCTTGGCCAAGGGATGCCTGCCGGTGCGGTTGACCTGCCGGAGGAACTCCCGCATCTTGACCGGAACCAACTGGGCGGATGGCAGCGGCTTTTCCGTATTGGTTAGATTGACCAAGCCGGTCCGGTAGCGGCCCGGAAGCTTGCCGTGGAAGTTGTACATCACGATCGAGTGCAGCTTCAGGAGATACTCTTCCGTGATCCGGAAGCCGGGGCGAATCCGGGAAAGCATCTCCAGAAGGGCGTTGTGGTGATTGACCGCTTCAAAGATCTCGAAGGGCTCCTTGCCTGGGACCTTCTTGCCTTCAATCGCCTGGCGCGTTTCCTTCATCGTCATGCGGCTGCCTTCGATGGCGTTGGAGTGGTAGGTCATCTCCAGGAAGAACCGATCTCGAACTGCCTGGTTCTCCCGCAGGGTCAGGATAGGGTTGACCCGGGGCTTGAGCTTCTCCGCGCGGGGGACAAGATCCACATGCTGTTTAAACAGCTCGTCGATCCGATGGGAGGCGAAGGGATGCGGCTTCCGGCCCTCCTCCAGCCAGCGGTAGACGGTCCGGTAGTTGACCTCAATCAGGCGGGCCAGCTCGCTGCGCTTCAAGCCCGCCTCCCGAAGCAGGCCCTCTAGCTTCTCCTGATCAGATATGACATATG
Source organism: uncultured Planctomycetia bacterium (assembly GCA_964372955.1). Classification (GTDB taxonomy): domain Bacteria; phylum Omnitrophota; class Gorgyraeia; order 1-14-0-20-64-10; family 1-14-0-20-64-10; genus CAYJTC01. The sequence continues at coordinate 17,626 of CAYJTC010000017.1, forward strand.
TCCTATTTTCCATTTCAATCAGATGATATCATATGTCCTATCGGTTTGAAGGGGTTTTCAGCGAGAGGTTACGCCTGGATGCGGCGGGTCAGACGTAGAGGGAAACAGAGAGGCCGTCCCGCTCGCGCTGGATCCGCAAGCCCACCACCTCTTGGCGCAGGCCCACCTCCTCCAGCGCGTTCAGGGCCACCAGCAACGCGGCCAGCTGGTCCGGCGCCAAACCTCGGAGGGTTGCGGAATCGATCGGAATTCCAACGAGACGGTAATCGACGAAGAGTTTGTCCCACTCATCCGGCGCTTGTTTGACAATCTCTGGATCAACAATCGCCAGGGTCCCGGGCCCCAGCCGGGCAATCAAGAAGTCTCCCTCCGCCCGAGTCAAATCCCTGGAGAACTCCACCGCCTTAACGCCCGGAGGCGTGGGCAACCCTTTCTGGACAAGAATCCGGACACGGTCCGGGAGATCGGCCGATGGCACAAAGATCCGGAGCGTCTCATGCCGCCCCCTTTCCACATTCAAATAGGCCGCAATCCGATTGGGGGCCGGCTCCGCGCTTCCCACCGGAAACAGCCCCCTGTACCGCTCCACCACAACCGCCTCACCTGATGTCCCCCGCGTGCCCGGTACCGATTCTTCCGGAGTTTGCCCCTTCTCCTCCAGGCCGGCCTCCGGCCCCTGCGGGCCGTAGGCCCGGGGGGCGGCAGAGGCTAGAGCCAGAAGCCGTTGAGAGGTTAAGGCCCGGACTTCCTGAACGGTCCACTCGGTAGGATAAGGATAGAGGCTGTAGCGCCTCGTTTTCGGGTCCCAGACCACCACGGTACTCCGCTGGGAATCGACCGTAGCAAGCAACGACTCACCCAGGGGATAGGTATGTTGGACCCAATTCAACGTGCGGGTCTCAAGGCCGGGCCTGAGGGGCAGGCTAGAAAAATCATACACCTTCATGAGCTGGAACTGCTTGTTCAACGACAGGACGCGGCCATTGCCTGTGTCTGAGACAAGATAGCCGTCTTGAACCGGAACGACCCCATGGGGATTTTCCAGACCATCCACCAGAACTCGCGTCTCCTCTTTTTCCTTGTCAATCTCAACCGCTTGGCCGGTAAAGTAGGAGGTGGCCAATATTTTTCCCGGCGTATCGCTGTAGGTAGCCCAATTGGGCCTGACCGTCAATTCCCAAGGTTCCAACCCCAGTGGGTGCTCCTCCCTTTCAAAATCCACCACGTACACCGGCAACTCCCCCTCGAGGGGAGCTTGTCTGCGCTGAATCCTCGCCGCTGCTTCTTCCCGCGTTAAAACGTACACGCCCTCCCCTGAAGGCAACGGCTCTCCCTTCTCAATGATCTGAATCCCAAACGCATTTTTAGAATAAGGCTCAAGCTTCCACGGATTCCATTCCCAGAGCACCTGTTCCGTCTTCAGGTTGAACTCCAGGATGCGATCGGCACCGTAACTGGCGATCAAAACGACATCCGGATTATCCTTAGAAAACTCAACGGTATGAAGATAAAAGAACTTCGGGTGGGTGATCACCTTCAGGAGCTTGCCGTCAGAGATTCGGATCAAATGCAGCTGGCGCCCAAACCCGATCACCGCCAGGTCCTGGCTATCCTGCGTAGCCAGGGCATAGGGTTCCAGCCCCACCTGCCTCCAGACCGGTCGGTCCTCAACAACGACCTGACGAAGGGGCCCTGCCGCTACAAAACCCTCGGCGGTTTGGGGTCTCCTTCGGGCACTGTATCCGTAAGGAAAACCCTCCTTTTTGGCCTTCTCCAGCTCCAGGAACCGTTGCATGCGATAGGTGGCATTGTCCTTGCCCTTGACGATGAGAACAATGGGACTATCGGCGCCTAAGCCCTCGACCTTCTCAAAATCGCCAAAGATGTCTACGGTGTTCTTCTCCTCCAAGCCGGCTTGAATCTTTTGGACGGTAGTGGGGTCCTGACCCGGTTGGAGGGAGCGCAACGCGAAGGCAGAATCGGGGAGTAGGAGGCAGAAGGATAGAAAAAGGGCCAGGAATCGGCTGTGAAAAGAAACTTCCCTGTGATTCATGAAAGAATTTGCATCGCTTTAGGTTATCGAGGGTTACTCTCTAAAGATACTTGAAAAGAGAAGGAAAATCAATCTAAAATCAGAGTTTAGTATAAGTTTAATTACTGCTAACAGACCTGGAGATCGGAGAGGGCCTTCGAGATGTCGGCGGTGGGGGTGCCGGTCTTGGGATCGTAGATCGGCAGTTTGGCGGCCGGGGATGTCTTCAAGGCCGGGACCCGCTCCTTCAAGCGGTCCTCGAAGGTGGGGAGGGTGATCTGGTAGAAGATGCCGGTCGGGATCCGCTCCCCCCATTCCTGGGATTTCTGGAAGGCCTGGCCCTTTTTCTGGGAAATCTCCTCCGCGTTGTTCGGGTCGTGGACCACCGGGTCGTAGGCGGTCTCCTCCAGCTTGTAAAGGCGGGGCTTCACCTGTTTCTTGATGCCGGTCTCCTCGTCCATCTCCAGCCCCTCGAACCACTCTTTCGTGTTGACCGTGTTGTAGGTAGGGCATGGCTGGAAGACGTCCAGGAGGGCCAGGCCCCGGTGCTCGATCCCCTTGCGGATCAGTTCCCGCAGGTTTTTCCCATCGTAGGCATAGCCGCGGGCGATGAAGGTGTAGCCGGCCGCCAGGGCGACCGCCAAGGGGTTCACCGCATCGTTGATGTTGGGCATCGGCAGGGACTTGGTCTGCACGTTGAGCTTCAGCGTGGGGGATGCCTGGCCCTTCGTCAGCCCGTACACCCCGTTGTTGAAGACTATGTAGAGCATGTCCAGGTTGCGCCGGCCGGTGTTCAGGAAGTGCCCCGCCCCGATCCCGTAGCCGTCCCCGTCGCCGCCTAAGCTGATCACGGTTAAATCCGGGTTGGCCAGCTTGGCCCCTACCGCGAACGGCAGGGAACGGCCGTGCAGGGTGTGGCAGCCGTAGGTGTTGACGAAGTGGGGCGTCTTGGCGAAGCAGCCGACCCCGGAAAACAGGAACACCTGCTCCGGCGGAAGCTGCATCTCGGCCAATGCCTGGGTGAGGCAATTGAGGATTCCGAAGTCCCCGCAGCCAGGGCACCAGTCGTTGTGGACGTCGGTCTTATAGTCCGAGGCTTTAAGCGCCATGGGTGAGCACCACCTTGGATTCCTGCTCCTTCAAGATCCTTTTGACCCCGTCGATGATCTCATTTTGGGAGATCGCCCGGCCGTTCCACTTTAAGATCGAGGCGTCCATGGTGAAGCCGGTCTTCTCCCGGATCACCTGGGCCAACTGGCCGGAGTAGTTCATCTCCACGTTGACCCGGCGCCGGGCCTTGGAGAGAACCTGCGCCACGAACTCGGTTGGGAAGGGCAGGATCAGGCGGATCTGGAGGAAGTTGACCCGGATCCCTTCTCCTTTGAGCACCTCCATCGCATCCAGGATCGCCCCCTTGGGAGAGCCCCAGGAAATCAGGGTGATGTCGGCGTCCCGGTCCCCGATGAAGTTGACCTTCTTCTCGATCGGGATCTCCCGAGCGGCGGTCTCCAGCTTGCGCATCCTTTTCACCATCATCTGGGTTCGGTTCTCCGGATCCTCGGTGATGTGGCCCAACTCGTTGTGCTCGTCGCCGGTCTTCCAAAAGATGCCTCCCTTTTGACCGGGCAGACTCCGGGGGGAGATGCCGGACTCCGTGAATTTGAACCGCTTGTAGATCCCCTCGCTGGCCACCAGAACCGCCAGCTCCTCATCAGAGAGAAGCTGTCCCCGGTCAATATGGACCCCTTCCAGGTCGTACCAGTTCAAAGTCTCAGTGGCGTTGGCCAGCGCCTTGTCGGCCAGCACGATGACCGGCGTCTGGTACCGCTCGGCGTAGTTGAAGGCATCGATGGCATCGTAGAAATATTCGTCCAGGTCGCCGGGCAGAAGGACCAGCCGGGGAAACTCCCCGTGGCTGGCAGAAAGGGCGAACTTCAGGTCCCCCTGCTCATGCCGGGTGGGCAGCCCCGTGGAAGGGCCGGCCCGCTGATAGTTGAAGACCACGACCGGCACCTCGTTCATCCCGGCCCAGCCGAGCCCCTCGGCCATCAGGGAAAAGCCTGGCCCGGAGGTAGAGGTGGAAGCGCGCACCCCGGTGACGGCGGCGGCAATCGCCATGGTGATCGCCGCGATCTCATCCTCGCTCTGAACCACCAGCACCTCGAACTCCGGGTGGGATTCCAAGAACTCGCTCTCATCGCTGGCCGGCGTGATCGGGTAGTAGGTTTGGAACCGGCAGCCTCCCACCACCTTTCCCAGCGCGGTGGCGGTCGTGCCGGTGATCAGGATCCGCCTCTGACCGGCCGGAACCGGGATCTTGCTCAGGCGGTGCGGGTACGGGTCCCGAAACTCCTTGGCGGAACCGAACTCATAGGCCTTTCGGGCCGCCCAGACGTTCATCGGAGCCAGGGCCGCCCGCCTTCCCTTAAAAATCCATTCCAGCGTAGACTTGAGCAGCTCGAAATCCAGCCCCACCAGCCCCAGGGAGACGGCCACGCTGATGACGTTCCTCATGATCTGAAGCTTCATCAGGTCCTTCTCCCGGTTGAACTCTTTGGCGGTGGCTTGGATGATCTGGCTGTAGGGGACGGCGATCAGCAGGCAGTCGGGCCGATCGATCTCTTCCGGCCTGACCAAGGCCGCATCGTACAGAATCGCCCCCCCCTGGACCACCTCCTGCCGGTGGATCTCGAGCGTCTCCTTATCGAAGGTGGCCAGAAGATGAACTTCATCGATGTGGGAATGGATCTCCTGTTCAGAGACCCGGATCTGGAAATAAGAGTGCTCCCCCTTGATGTTGGAGTGGTACTCCCGCTTGCCGAAGATAAAAAGCCCTCCGGCCGCGCAGGTTCGGGCAAAGGTGGTGGCCGAAGAGTCCACCCCGGAGCCCTGCGGCCCGCCGATCATCCAGGAGAAGCTGGGTGCTTTAGCCATAGTGATAGTGTAGGTGCGCCGTAAAATTGATCTACTTTACCCGGTTTTCCCCTCTAAGGCAAGGAAAAGTGCCCGCGG